>NZ_APIO01000185.1:0-4987 GCF_000408945.1 Pseudomonas sp. G5(2012) | reverse complement strand
CGCGGAGCGTCCCGGGCTGCATTCCCACGCAGAGCGTGGGAACGATCAAGGTGACGGGATCAGGCACTCAGCGAATAGATCAACGCCGAGATCGCCACCAGCCCAACTGCCACTACAAACACGTTCGACGCCTGGCCACGATAACGTGCCATCGCCGGTATCTTGCGGATGGCGTACATCGGCATCAGGAACAGGATTGCCGCGATCACCGGACCGCCCAGGGTTTCGATCATGCCGAGGATGCTCGGGTTTAGCGTGGCGACGATCCAGCACACCACCAGCATGAACGCCGCGACGATGCGGTCCAGGGTCTTGGCTGCTGGACGTTTGCCGCTCTTGACGATCAGGCCCTTGAGACCTTCGCTGGCGCCGATGTAGTGCCCCAGGAACGACTTGGAGATGGCCACGAAGGCAATCAACGGTGCCGCGAAGGCAATGGTCGGATTGCTGAAGTGGTTGGCCAGGTACGACAGGATCGACAGGTTCTGTGCCTTTGCCTCGGCCAGTTGCGCCGGCGACAGGGTCAACACGCAGCTGAACACGAAGAACAGCACCATCACCACCATCAACGCGTGGGCCCGGGACAGGATCTGCGAGCTGCGCTCTTCGGCGTGCTCGCCGTATCGGCGCTTCTGGTCCACGGCGAATGCCGAGATGATCGGCGAATGGTTGAACGAGAACACCATTACCGGAATCGCCAGCCACAAGGTGCGCAGCAACGCCGATGGCTCAGGCAGCGTGCTGGCCGTGGTCAGGATGCCGCCATTCCAGTGTGGAATCAGGAACACCGCCAGGAACAGCAGCGCGACGATGAACGGGTAGACCATCAGGCTCATGGCCTTGACGATCACCTGCTCGCCGCAGCGCACCACGGCCAGCAGGCCGAGGATCAGCACGAACGACAGGACCGCACGCGGTGGCGGCATGATGTGCAGTTGATGTTCGAGGAAGCTGCCCACGGTGTTGGTCAGGGCCACGCTGTAGATCAACAGGATCGGGAAGATCGCGAAGAAGTACAGCAAGGTGATCAACGCACCGGCCTTGAGCCCGAAATGCTCTTCCACCACTTCGGTGATGTCCGCGCCTTCGCGGCCAGACAGCACAAAGCGGGTCAGGCCTCGGTGTGCGTAGAACGTCATCGGAAACGCCAGCAATGCCAGGACCAAAAGCGGCCAGAATCCGCCCAGGCCCGCATTGATCGGTAAAAACAGGGTTCCCGCGCCAATCGCCGTACCAAACAAGCCCAGCATCCAGGTGGTGTCCTGGCGATTCCAGCTCGTAAGAGTTGCGGGTGTCGCTGCTACAAAGCGTTCGTTAACGCTATTGGCCTGATCATTCATCCGGTGGGATCTCCACATTCCGGTCACTTGCCACCCGGCCAGGACGCGTCGGAATACCCGACAGGCAGCGCCTGGCCGAAACAGGGGCGCGATTCTGGAGGATTAGTGAACAGAAGCAAAGACTTAGGTGAGGAACGGTGGTACCAGGTTGCACCTTTGCCCCCCTGCAAGGACTCGCAATCAATGGCAGACGACGATGTGCGCTTGATAAAGGTTATTCATCATGTATTTTTAAAGAACCTGTCAACCCTCTGGAGTCACCCCATGCCCCTGGTTCGCGTCGACCTCAAGAAACAGCAGGACCCCACCTACGCCAAACGTGTCGGACAACTGATCTACGCTGCCTTGCGCAGTGCGATTGGCGTGCCGGAAAACGATAACTTCCAGATTCTTGCCGAGCACGACGACCAGCATTTCATCTTCGATCCCCAGTACCTGGGCATCCAGCGCACCGATAACCTGGTGGTCATCCAGATCACCCTGAGCGAAGGCCGAACCCTGGAGCAGAAAAAACTGCTCTACAAAACCATCGTCGAAAGCCTCAATACGCAACTGGCCGTGCGCCTGGAGGATGTTTTCATTAATCTGGTGGAAGTGAAGAAAGAGAACTGGTCGTTCGGCAATGGCATTGCCCAATACGCACTCTGATCGCCAACTTATTGACCTGTGAGCCGCCCATGCCCCGCGTTTCCCGCAAACAAGCCGACCTCAACCGTGAAATCATCGTCGAGGCCGCCACACGGTTGTTTCGCGAACGCGGCCTGCACGGGATCAGCGTCGTCGACGTGATGGCGGCGGCGGGGCTGACCCATGGCGGCTTCTATGGTCACTTCCAGTCCAAGGAAGCGCTGGCCAGGGAGGCCAGCGAGCGGGCATTCAAAGAAGTGGGTACGCGATGGCGCGAACGAATCACCCAGGGCGACGACAAGGCGGCGGCGCGCCAGGCACTGATCAAGCCTTACCTGTCGGTCTACAGCCGCGATAACCCTGGTGAAAGCTGCCCGGTGGTGGCCTTTGCCGGCGACATGTGCCACGAGCACGCCGACAGCAGCCTGCGCGAGCCGTTCATGGCCGGCCTGAACCGACTGCTCGATGCCCTGGGCGAACTGATGGATTCGGACGATGCCGCCGAAAAGCGGCAGCAAGCGCTGGTGCAGTATTCACTGATGGTCGGCGCGCTGACACTGGCGCGGGCCACCCGGGGTGACGCCCTGTCGGAGGAAATCCTCGAGGCGGCCCAGAATTTTCTGACAGAGTCCCCTGCCCCGGACTGAATATTCGGCGTCATCAAAAATATTCGCTGCCTTAAAAAGATCGCAGGCTTCGCCAGCTCCTACACTGAGGAGCGACGCCAGTGAGATTGCCAAAATGGTTCGCAACCAGCACTCTCGACCGACGTTCGCGCCCGACTGCCCGCTGCCCACAGGAGCAAAGCATGCCTGCAACCGTTCTGGTACTGGTTGAAACCATCAATGATTACTTGCCCATCCTCGAACATCAGGGCTTTCACCTGATCCTGGCGCCCACGCCTGCCGAGCGCGCCGAGGCCGTCACCCGACACAGCGGCCAGATCGACGCCGTCCTGACCCGGGGCCCTCTCGGTCTATACGCCGATGAAATCGCCGCCCTGCCCAACCTCAAGATCATCTGCGTGATTGGCGCGGGATACGAACAAGTCGACCTGCAAGCCGCCGCCGACCGGGGCATCACCGTCACCAATGGCGCCGGGGTCAACGCCTCTTCGGTGGCAGACCATGCCATGTCATTGCTGCTGTCGCTGGTGCGCGATATCCCCCGCTGCGATGCCGCGGTACGTCGGGGTGAATGGCCAAAAATCATGCGCCCTTCCCTGGCCGGCAAGCGCCTGGGCATTCTCGGCCTCGGCGCGGTCGGCATGGCCATCGCCAAACGTGCCGCCGCGGGCTTCGACATGACGGTGAGTTACCACAACCGCCAGCACCGCAGCGATGTGCCCTACAAGTTCTGCTCGACACCCACCGAACTGGCCCGTGCCTCGGACTTTTTGATCGCCGCCACCCCGGGAGGACTGGGCACCAAGCACCTGATCAATCGGCAGGTGCTCGAGGCCCTGGGGCCGAACGGATTTTTCGTCAACATCGCCCGCGCCAGCGTAGTGGTCACCGCCGACCTGATTACCGCGCTTGAGCAGCGGCGGATCGCCGGTGCCGCGCTGGATGTCTTCGATGCCGAGCCCAAGGTGCCGGATGCCCTCAAGGCCCTGGCGAACGTAATCCTCAGCCCGCATGTGGCCGGGCTTTCCCCCGAGGCCATCCAAGGCACCGTGGAACTGGTGGGGCGCAACCTCGTGGCGTATTTTTCCGGCCAGCCCGTGCTGACCCCCATCGAATTGCCCAAGGGTGTGGTTACCCAAGCCGTCCAGTAAGGCAATTCAAACGGGTGTATCAAAAGCAATGATTGCCCGGCAACACGCTCACCTATAAGGGCTGTTCGAGGTTGTGGGTGCCGGGTGCGCGCATTAGATTAGCCAATAGTTTCAGGCCTCCAGAATAAGCAGAAGGGATAAGCATGACGCTTACTGACCAATCCACCCGCACCCGCGCCGGCGAAGAACTCGATGCCAGCCTGATCGATCCCTATCTCAAGGCCCACATTCCGGGATTGAGCGGCCTGCCACGGATCAGCCAGTTCCCGGGCGGTGCGTCCAACCTCACCTACTTGCTGGAGTACCCCGAACAGGAGTTCGTCCTGCGTCGCCCGCCCTTCGGTCACAAAGCCAAGTCCGCCCATGACATGGGGCGCGAATTCCGCATCCTCAATCAACTGCGCGACGGTTTTCCGTATTGCCCGAAGGCCTATGTGCACTGTACTGATGAAGCGGTGATCGGCGCCGAGTTCTATGTGATGGAGCGGGTCAACGGCATCATCCTGCGCTCCGAACTGCCGCCGGAACTGGGGCTGGACTCGGCAAAGACCGAAGCGCTGTGCAAGAGCTTCATCGACAAGTTCGTCGAACTGCACCGTGTCGACTACAACGCCTATGGCCTCGGCGACCTCGGCAAGCCCGAGGGCTACGTGGCGCGGCAGATCAAAGGCTGGAGCGATCGCTACGAGAAAGCCCTGACCCCCGATGCGCCGCAGTGGGAAGCCGTGAAAGCCTGGCTCAACGACAAGATGCCGGCCGATCATCCGACCTCCAGCATCGTGCACAACGACTACCGCTTCGACAACGTCATCCTCGACCCGAACAACCCGATGCAGATTATCGGCGTGCTCGACTGGGAACTGACCACCCTGGGCGACCCGTTGATGGACCTGGGCAACACCCTCGCCTACTGGATCGAAGCCGGGGATCCGGCGCCGGTACAATTGATGCGCCGTCAGCCCAGCCACGCACCGGGCATGCTGACCCGTCGCGAATTCGTCGACTATTACGCCCAGCGTTCAGGCATCGAAATCGACAATTTCGACTTCTACTACACCTACGGCCTGTTCCGCCTGGCCGGTATCGTGCAGCAGATCTACTACCGCTTCTACCATGGCCAGACCCAGGACAAACGCTTCGCGCAGTTCATTCACATGAACAAACTCCTGGAGCAGATGAGCTTGCAGGTCATCCACAAATCCAGCCTCTGATACCACTCCCACTTGTAGGAGCCCGGCTTGCC
>NZ_APIO01000184.1:0-7568 GCF_000408945.1 Pseudomonas sp. G5(2012) | reverse complement strand
GCAAGCCGGCTCCTACAAGGAATCACATGACCTACAGGATATAACGGGACAGGTCTTCGTTCTGCGCCAATTCGCCCAGGTGGCTGTTGACGTAGTCGGCGTCGATCTGGATTAC
This sequence comes from Pseudomonas sp. G5(2012), assembly GCF_000408945.1. Taxonomy (NCBI): domain Bacteria; kingdom Pseudomonadati; phylum Pseudomonadota; class Gammaproteobacteria; order Pseudomonadales; family Pseudomonadaceae; genus Pseudomonas; species Pseudomonas sp. G5(2012). Next base: position 7,453 of record NZ_APIO01000184.1, on the reverse strand, counting down.
CTTGTCATCATGGACGCTGGCCAGGTCGCCGGCACTGAAAGACACTTCTTCCAGCAGGCGTTCAAGCAAGGTGTGCAGGCGACGCGCACCGATGTTTTCGGTTTTTTCGTTGACCTGCCAGGCGATCTCGGCAATGCGCTTGATCCCGCTCGGCAGGAATTCGATACCCAGGCCTTCGGTTTTCAGTAGCGCGCAATATTGCTCGGTGAGCGAGGCGTGGGGCTCGCTGAGGATGCGTTCGAAATCTTCCGGGCTCAGGGCCTTGAGTTCGACACGGATCGGCAGTCGACCTTGCAGCTCCGGCACCAGGTCGCTTGGCTTGCTCAGGTGGAAGGCGCCGGAGGCGATGAACAGGATGTGGTCGGTCTTGACCATGCCCAGCTTGGTGTTGACGGTGCAGCCTTCGATCAGCGGCAGCAAGTCGCGCTGCACGCCTTCGCGGGATACATCGACACCGCCGGAGTTGCCGCGCTTGGCGACCTTGTCGATTTCGTCGATGAACACGATGCCGTGCTGTTCGACTGCTTCCAGGGCCTTGGCTTTCAACTCGTCATCGTTGACCAGGCGGCTGGCTTCTTCGTCGCGCACCATCTTCAGCGCTTCTTTGACCTTGAGCTTGCGGGCTTTCTTCTTGCCCTTGCCCATGTTGGCGAACAGGCTCTGCAGCTGGTTGGTCATTTCTTCCATGCCCGGTGGCGCGGAGATGTCGACGCCGGCCATTTCGGCGACTTCGATTTCGATCTCCTTGTCGTCCAGCTGGCCTTCGCGCAGGCGCTTGCGGAACAGTTGGCGGGTATTGGAGTCCTGGGTCGGGGCGTCGTCGCTGCTGAAGCCCATGCGTGCAGGAGGCAGCAGGGCGTCAAGGATGCGCTCTTCGGCAGCGTCTTCGGCGCGGTGGCGCACTTTGACGATTTCCTGTTCGCGCAGCAGCTTGATCGCGGCATCGGCCAGGTCACGAATGATCGATTCGACATCACGGCCGACGTAGCCGACTTCGGTGAACTTGGTGGCTTCGACCTTGATGAAAGGCGCGTTGGCCAGTTTCGCCAGGCGACGTGCGATCTCGGTCTTGCCGACACCGGTCGGGCCGATCATCAGGATATTCTTGGGTGTGACTTCAACTCGCAGTTCTTCAGGCAACTGCATGCGGCGCCAGCGATTGCGCAGGGCAATGGCGACGGCGCGCTTGGCATCGTCCTGGCCGATGATATGGCGATTGAGTTCGTGGACGATTTCACGGGGAGTCATGGACATAATATTTAATGGACCTCAAGCAAGAATGAGCCGTGGCGCGGGGCCAAATCAGGCTTACTCGGCGCAGTCCTGCTCCTCAATGGTCTGGGTGTGGTTGGTGAATACACAGATGTCGCCGGCAATGCCGAGAGCGGTCTCGACGATCTCCCGGGCCGACAGGTCGGTTTTCTTCAGCAGTGCGCTGGCGGCGGCCTGGGCGTAACCGCCGCCGGAACCCATGGCGATCAGGCCTTCTTCGGGTTCGACCACGTCGCCGTTACCGGTGATGATCAGGGAGGCGTCTTTGTTGGCAACCGCGAGCATGGCTTCGAGGCGGCTCAGGGAACGATCGGTACGCCATTCCTTTGCGAGCTCGACAGCGGCGCGTACCAGGTGACCCTGATGCTTTTCAAGTTGGCCTTCGAAGCGTTCGAAGAGGGTAAAGGCGTCAGCGGTGGCACCGGCAAAACCGGCAATGACCTGGCCGTGGTACAGGCGACGAACTTTTTTCGCGTTGCCTTTCATCACGGTATTGCCAAGGGAAACCTGGCCGTCGCCGCCCATGACGACTTTGCCGTGGCGGCGAACTGAAACGATGGTGGTCAAGGGAAGAGTCTCCACGCTGCGGGGCGAAAATGCCGTATGCCCATTCATATGGGGGTGGTGGAGTGGATTTCAACTGTGGGTGTTGGCAGGAGACGAGTGGTGTTGCGCAGCGGTGATCGTTCCCACGCTCCGCGTGGGAACGCCTCAAGGGACGCTCCGCGTCCAGTGACGCGGAGCGTCACGGGCTGCATTCCCACGCGGAGCATGGGAACGATCAGCGGCCTTGGTGGAATCAGCGATTCTGGCGTTGTTGTAACAACAAATTGCTGAAGCCGGCGCCGGCCAGTTGTTTCTGTGCCGTGGTCAGTTGCTCACGGTTACTGAACGGACCCACTAATACCCGATACCAGGTCTCGTCCTTCACCGTACCCGATTCAACCGCCACCGCCTGGCCAAGCAGGATGATTTGCGCCCGCACCTTGTCCGCGTCAGCCTCCTTGCGGAACGATCCGGCCTGCAGGAAGAACTTGGTCACCGGTGCGGCCTTGGCCACCGGTGGCGCTGGCGGCGGCGTAATGCCCGCCAGCGCTGCCTGGGCACGGGCGGTATCGATCTTCGCCGCTTCCGCCGGTGTAACCGGCGTTGTCGGAATGGCCGGTACCTGCGGCGTCGGCAGGGTTTTTTCCGGCACGGCATCCGGTGGCACGATCACTTCCGATTCCGGCAACAGGGTGTAGAAGTCGTATTTCGGCTTCACCGGTTGCGTCGGACTCGGCGGGGTCTTGTTGGCCTCGGCGATCTTGGTGGCTTTCTGTTGCTGCTCGACTTTCTCGCGCTTGACCGTGTCGCTGCCCTTGCCGGGCTCCAGCTTCATCAGGAATACGATGAAAGCACCGACCGTCAGGCCGATGGCCATCCACAGCCATCCCGGGATCGGTTGCTTCGCTGGAGCTTGGTAACGGCTGGCGCCACGCTTGGGTGCAGGTTTTTTCTTGGCAGCCAACTTACATACGCTCCAGAGTTTCCAGGCCCAAGAGTTCCAGGCCTTGTTTGAGAGTGCGTCCGGTCAGCGCGGCGAGGCGCAGACGGCTCTGCATTTGTTCCGGGGTATCGGCGGCGAGGATCGGGCAGTTCTCGTAGAAGCTGGAGAACAGGCCGGCGACGTCATACAGGTAGGTGCAGAGGATGTGCGGGGTGCCTTTCTCGGAAACGTTGTTCAGCACCTCGCCAAACTGCGCGAGTTTTGCCGCCAGTTCAAGTTCGTGCGGGGCTTCGAGAACGATCTGGCCTTCGACTTCGCTGAAGTCCTTGCCGAGTTTGCGGAACACGCCAGCCACGCGGGTGTAGGCGTACAGCAGGTACGGGGCGGTGTTGCCCTCGAAGTTCAGCATCAGGTCGAAGTTGAAGCTGTAGTCGCTGGTGCGGTGCTTGGACAGGTCGGCATATTTCACCGCACCGATACCCACCACCTTGGCGATGTTGCGCAGCTCGGCTTCGGCCAGCTCCGGGTTCTTGTCCTTCACCAGTGTGTAGGCGCGCTCCTGGGCTTCTGTCAGCAGGTCGATCAGCTTCACGGTGCCGCCGTCACGGGTCTTGAACGGGCGACCGTCAGCGCCGTTCATGGTACCGAAGCCCATGTGTTCCATTTCCATCGGGTGCGTCACGAAGCCCGCTTTACGGGCGACTGCGAACACTTGCTGGAAGTGCAGGGCTTGACGCTGGTCGACGAAGTACAGGGCGCGATCGGCCTTGAGCGTGCCGCTGCGGTAGCGCACGGCGGCCAGGTCGGTGGTGGCGTACAGGTAGCCTCCGTCGGCCTTGACGATGATCACGGGCAGCGGGTCGCCGTCGGCGTTCTTGAACTCGTCGAGGAACACGCACTGGGCGCCGTTGCTCTCGACCAGCATGCCGGCGGCCTTCAGGTCGTTGACCACATTGATCAGGTCGTCGTTGTAGGCGCTTTCGCCCATCACGTCGGCCATGGTCAGCTTGACGTTCAGCAGCTCGTAGATTTTCTGGCAGTGGGACAGCGAGATGTCCTTGAACTTGGTCCACAGTGCCAGGCAATCGGGATCGCCAGCCTGCAGCTTGACCACCAGGCCACGGGCGCGGTCGGCGAACTCTTCGGATTCGTCAAAGCGCCCTTTGGCGGCGCGATAGAAGTTTTCCAAGTCCGACAGTTCGTCGCTGGTGATCGGGTTTTCCTGCAGGTAAGCCATCAGCATGCCGAACTGGGTGCCCCAGTCGCCGACATGGTTCTGCCGGATCACTTCGTCACCGAGGAATTCCAATACGCGGGCTACGCCGTCGCCAATGATGGTCGAGCGCAAGTGGCCGACGTGCATCTCTTTGGCCAGGTTCGGTGCCGACAGGTCGACCACGGTGCGCTGTACCGGGCCAGCCTTGCGTACGCCGATGTGTTCATCGGCCAGGGCGGCGTCCAGGCGAGTGGCCAAGGCCTGGGTGTTCTGGAAGAAGTTCAGGAAGCCAGGGCCGGCGATTTCGGCCTTCGAGACGTTCTCGTCAGCCGGCAGGGCCGCGATGATTTTTTCCGCCAGGTCGCGCGGTTTCATGCCCGCAGGCTTGGCCAGCATCATGGCGATGTTACTGGCGAAGTCGCCGTTTTTCTTGTCGCGAGAGTTTTCAACCTGGATCGCCGGCGACAGGCCTTCAGGCAACACACCTTCGTTGACGAGTTGGGTGATGGCTTGTTGGATCAGCTGGCGAATGGTGTCTTTCATGGTCTTCTCTTTCGACCGCAGGCGCGGCGGCGCATCAATGCGCTGGTGGAAAAACTGGGCATTATCCGTTGCCGAGGCGACCTTGCCAACCATGGCTGGCAGGTTATGGATATGCGGTGACAAATCGGGCCCCTTCGCGAGCAGGCTCGCTCCCACAGTAGATCAAGGGTGTGCATAAACTCTGCATTCACCTTAACCCCTGTGGGAGCGAGCCTGCTCGCGAAGGCGACTTGCGATCAATACAAATCGACGGGATCGACATCCAGCGACCAGCGCACCGCCCGCCCGCTTGGCATCTGCTCCAGCACCAACAGCCAGCTGGCAAGCAACCGGTGCAGCGGTGCCCGGGCCGTAGCCTGTAACAACAACTGGGCACGATAACGCCCGGCGCGTCGCTCCATCGGTGCAGGTACCGGCCCGAGCAGTTCGATTGCGCTCAGATTCTGTTCGGCGAGCAAGCGCTCGGCCTCGCTGCAGGCCTCATCGAGGAACCCTTCGGCCTGTCCGGGCTTGTGGGCCTCGGCGCGCAGCAATGCCAAATGCGCAAACGGCGGCAAGCCGGCTGCGCGACGTTCACTCAAGGCCTGCTCGGCAAAGGCGAAGTAACCCTGTTCGGTCAACTGCACCAGCAGCGGGTGGTCGGCCAGGTGTGTCTGGATGATCACCTTGCCCGGCTCTTCCGCCCGGCCTGCTCGACCGGCGACCTGGACAATCAGTTGCGCCATGCGCTCACTGGCGCGGAAGTCGCCGGAGAACAGCCCGCCGTCCGCATCCAGGATCGACACCAGGGTGACCCGTGGGAAGTGGTGGCCCTTGGCAAGCATCTGCGTGCCGACCAGGATGCACGGCTGCCCTTTGTGGATGGTGGCGAACAACTGGTTCATCGCGTCCTTGCGCGACGTGCTGTCGCGGTCGACCCGCAAGACCGGATAGTCCGGGAACAGGATTCCCAGGCGTTCCTCGGCCCGTTCGGTGCCGGCCCCCACGGGGCGCAGGTCGACCTTGTTGCACTTGGGGCACTGGCGCGGTACGCGTTCGACGTAGCCGCAATGATGGCAACGCAGTTCGCCGTAGCGCTGGTGCACCGTCATGCGCGCATCGCAGCGTTGGCACTCGGACATCCAGCCGCAGTCATGACACAGCAGGGTTGGGGCAAAGCCGCGGCGGTTGAGGAACACCAGCACCTGCTGGCCGGCAGCGAGGGTCTGGCCGATGGCTTGTTGCATGGGCCCGGAAATGCCGCTGTCCAGTGGACGGCTTTTCACGTCCAGGCGTAGGAAGCGCGGTTGTTTGGCGCCGCCGGCACGCTCGTTCAGCCGCAGCAGGCCATACCGGCCGGTGTAGGCGTTGTGCAGGCTTTCCAGTGAGGGCGTGGCAGAGCCCAGGACAATCGGAATGTTTTCCTGGCGTGCCCTGACCAGCGCCAGGTCGCGGGCGTGATAGCGCAAGCCTTCCTGCTGTTTATAGGAACCATCGTGTTCTTCGTCGATGATGATCAGCCCCGGGTTTTTCATCGGCGTGAACAGCGCCGAGCGGGTGCCGATAATGATGTCGGCTTCACCATCGCGGGCGGCGAGCCAGGCCTCGAGACGTTCGCGATCATTGACCGCCGAGTGAATCAGCGCGATACGCGCGTTGAAACGTTGCTCGAAGCGCGCCAGGGTCTGCGGGCCGAGGTTGATTTCCGGGATCAGTACCAGTGCTTGCTTGCCGGCCTCCAGGGTTTCGCGAATCAGCTGCAGATAGACTTCGGTCTTGCCGCTGCCGGTGACACCGGCCAACAGAAACGCATGATAACTGTCGAACCCTGAGCGAATCGCTTCATAGGCGGCGCGTTGCTCCGGGTTGAGCGGCAGCTCCGGTTGGGCCAGCCAGTGATCATGCCGGGCTCCGGGGGCGTGCCTGCGAATGTCGACCTGGACCAGTTCCTTGGCCAGCAACAGGTCGAGGCTGTCCTTGCTCAGCATCAGCTTGCTCAATAGCTGATGGGCAACGCCGTGGGGGTGCTGGGCCAGCGTTGCCAGGGCTTCGCGCTGGCGCGGGGCGCGGGCGATGCGCGGGTCATCGAGGCTGGCGCCCGGCGCAGCGGACCAGAAGCGCTCCTGGCGCGCCTCAGCCAGTTCGCCCTGGCGCAGCAATACCGGCAGTGCCCAGCTCAAGGTGTCGCCGAGGCTATGCTGGTAATACTGCGAGGTCCACAGGCAAAGCTTGAACAGCGCGGGCGGCAAGGGCGAAGTTGCGTCAAGCAGTGCGAGGGCGGGTTTGAGTTTTTCCGCCGGCACTTCGCTGGTGTCGGCGACCTCCACCAGAATCCCGATCATCTCCCGCCGGCCGAACGGCACCCGCAAGCGCATACCGGGGTGCAACTGCGCACGCAGAACGCCAGCCGGCGCCCGGTAGTCAAACAGGCGGCGCAGGGGCGAAGGCAGGGCGAGGCGCAAAATGGCGTCGGGCACGCGGGGGGATCTCGATAGACGGTACAAAGGATGACTCAGGGCCGGGAGCCTAGCAGACGACCGGTTTGAGGGACAGCTTGCGTGATTGGCATTGTCTGGTAGAATCCGCGGCCTAATTACGTGCGGTATTCAACAATAGTGTTGGGTGGCGGCACGCTAGCCCGAGGAAGACACCATGAAAGCTGATATCCATCCAGAATACCCAGCAGTTGCTGTTACCTGCAGCTGCGGCAACAAGTTCGAAACTCGTTCGACCTTCGGCAAAGCCCTGGCGATCGACGTTTGCAACGAATGCCACCCGTTCTACACCGGTAAGCAGAAGACTCTGGACACTGGCGGCCGCGTTCAGCGCTTCGCAGACCGTTTCGGTGCTTTCGGTGCGAAAAAGGCCTAAGGCCGATCATCATGGGAAAACGCTGCAGTTTTCCCATGCTGATGAAAAAGGCGTCCCTCGGGACGCCTTTTTTGTGTGCGCCC
>NZ_APIO01000183.1:0-7421 GCF_000408945.1 Pseudomonas sp. G5(2012) | reverse complement strand
GTACACCGGCGAACAACAAGTTGCGCATGGAAGACCTGCGAGGACAGGAGCACGTCAAGCTCAGCACCGAATATGGCGGCAAGAGTCAGCTGAACCTGGGGCATCTGGTGGATGCGAAGAAGCAGAAGCGCGGGGAAGGGTTTGAGCTGAGGACGGATGGCCATGGCGCCATCCGTGGCGGTAAGGGTGTGTTCATCAGTGCCGATGAGCAACCGAACGCCCAGGGTCAGGTACTGGACATGCAAGCCGCGCTGGGCCGCTTGCAACAGGCCGTCGAGCAGTTGCAAGGCCTGTCCAGCGAAGCGCAGGCAGCCCTCGCCGAACCCGCCGATGTGCAGGCGCAACTGTCAATGCAGCGCGAGCAAATCGAAGCACTCCAGGCCCAGGTGATCCTGCTCAGTGCGCCCCAAGGCATCGCCTTGACCAGTGGCCAACACCTGCAGCTGGCCGCGCAGGACAACTTGATGCTCAACGCCGGCGGCGACGCCAACCTCAGTGTGGTCAAGCGTCTGTTCTTCGGCATCGGCCAGGGTCTGAGCGTATTCGTGCGCAAGCTGGGGATCAAACTGATCGCCAATCAGGGCCCGGTCTCCGTGCAGGCGCAGAACGACCAACTCGAGCTGCTGGCCCGCCACGAACTGTCGATTACCAGCACCGAAGACGAAGTCCGCATCACGGCAAAAAAGAAAATCACCCTCAATGGCGGCGGAAGCTACTACATCCTCGATGCGAGCGGCATCGAATCGGGGACGGCCGGGGACCACAAGGCCAAGGCGGCGCGTCACGAGTTCAACCTGCCCGCCAGCGAAGCCATTCCTTTGCCTGAACTGCCCGGCTCAGTGTGCAAGGACTGCCTGAAAAGAGCCCGGGCCGCTGCCCAGGGCATTGTACTCAGGGAGACGCGAGCATGACGATCACTCAACGCGGTACCTGGATCGATTTGCTGGAGGCCTCCTGCGTGAAGGCGTCTATCACCTGCCTGGACATCATCATCGACCAGGCAGGCAGCAATGCCCCACTGCTTCCAAGTGTAGTCAGTGTGCAGCCATCACTGACTTGGTACTCGTTGTTCACCGGGCTGCCGGAAGCCGGTGCCGAAGAACTGGCGCCGTTGCTGGTGCGCGTTGACCTGGCGCAGCCGCTGCAGCGGCAATGGCTCAAGGGCTTGATGCATGAGTTACAAGGTCGCTCACAACTACTGGCGCTGGCTTCCCACTGGCCTTTCCAGGCCTTGGCCGAGCACCTGGGGCGCTGCCTTGAGGCACGCAATGGCGGCTATCCAGGGTTGCTGCGCTATTACGATCCGCGTCTGTTCCCGTTGCTGTTCAGCCATGTGTTGCAAGCTGATCAGCAACAGCCGTGGCTGCGTCCCGCGGTGTTCTGGAGCTGGCTCGATCGCGATGGTATTCCCCAGCACTTTCCAGGGGCTCCCGATACGCCCGAAAGCGTCGCCATGTTGAGTTCCATCGAGCTGAGCGACAGCCAGGTAGACACCCTTGGTTGTGCCAGTGATGCCACGTTGGCCATGAAAAGCCTGCGCCATGCACTGCCTGGCGAGCGGAGCGCCGAACAGCACTTTGAAGCCTGCTACGGCGCCATGCTCGAAGCCACCCTGGCTGGATTGCTGCTGATGCCCGAACGCGAAGCTTTCACCCTCGACAAGTTGCGCATCGCCTGAGTGCCTCGCCCCCGCAAAGACAGGAGTCGAATTTCATGCCTACACCCGCAGTGAACAACGTCATCGTTGCCATGTTCATCGATCTGACTGCCTCCGTATTCGCGCAGAACAGCCAGGCCGGCACCCTTGAGGCCATCAACCACACACACTGGGCCATCAATCATTTCAGTGTCGATGGCCGTTCGGGGATCGACATTATCGGACCTTACCAAGGTGGCGGGGGCGGGTGCTGTTATGTCGCGCCGGCACGTTGGCAACAGGGGATGACGGTGCGTGTGGATTGGGAGACTGGGGTGGCTTATCCCGATGGATTTCCCGGCTTTGCGGATGAAGTCAAATACGAGGCATGGGCGGAGCAAATCAGAGCTCAAAAACGCCAGCACAGCAAAGTCGTACCAGTCTCTGACTATACCGACCAAAAAGTCTGCGGTCTCACCGTCCATTTTTTGCCCTGCAATGAGCTGCAGGTCAGCACCTCCTGCTACGCATATGGCAGCCCTGAATACCCGATCAAGACCCCACTGCAATTGCCGGAGCCCCAGTCATGTCCGAAGTGAAACACGCTCCTCTTTGGTACCCGCCAGCGTTTCCGGCCGAGGGTCGTTTGCCTCGTAGCGTCGAGCAGGTCTATCAAAATAATCAGCGCCAGTGTCAGCTGGAGTCGGAGTACCACGATGCCTTGTGCGTGGTGGCCGGGCGCCGGCTGATGCCGCCGTGCTGCAAGACCTTGCACATCAGCCTGTTTTTCGATGGCACTGGCAATAACCTCAACAATGACCTCTACCTGTCGAATCCCCGGCACCCGACCAATATCGCCCGGATGTTCCGCGCCAGCATTGGCGACGGTCATGCCGGCGGCACCGCCCACAGTCACGAAGCCAAGGGTTTGACCGATGCGGCGGGCACTGGCAACGGCCAGTACTTCAAGTACTACATGCCCGGTGTGGGCACGCCGTTTACCGAAGTCGGCGACCTCGACTACAGCATTCTGGGACTGGGGGGAGCCTGGTATGGCGAGGAACGGATCAACTGGGGCCTGTTGATGATCCTCGATGCCGTGCGACGCACACTGCGGCTGCCACGGCTGGACAACACGGCCCTGCTCAAAGCGGTCAAGGCCATGGGCACGGCGCCCGGACTGGAATGGGCAACCGGCTTCGCCGCCCGCAGCCGTGAGTTTCGCAAACAGTTCGAAGCCCTGGAAAAGCCCTTGCGCATTGCCCTGACCCAACCGCAACCCGGTCAGGTCAAACTGTTGGGGATCAAGCTGTACGTGTATGGGTTTTCCCGTGGCGCGGCGGCGGCGCGGGCCTTTGTCAGTTGGCTGAACCAGCTGTTGACCCTGACTGAGCCGGCGCTGGCCTTGCCATTGTCTGACCTGCGGTTGCCCGTCAGCGTCGAGTACCTGGGACTGCTGGACACCGTGGCCTCGGTCGGTCTGGCCGACATCGTCCCAGGGGCTAACGGCCATATGAGTTGGGCCGATGGCAACCAGGAACTGCCCGCCAGCAGTCTGGTCAAGCGTTGCCTGCACATCGTTGCCAGTCACGAGCAACGGTTGAGTTTTCCGTTGGAGTCCATTCGCCGTGAGAAGGGTGGTTACCCGGTAAATAGTCTGGAGGTGATTTATCCGGGCGTGCACTCGGATCAGGGTGGTGGTTATCCGCCGGGCGATCAGGGTAAGGCTATTGGCGAGAATGACGGTTTACTGCTGTCGCAAATCGCTTTGCAGGATTTATATGCCGACGCCTTCGCCCACGGCGCTCCTTTGAAAGTGCCGAAAGAAACGTTGCCAGTCGAATTGCGCCATGAAGTCTGGCGGGCTATGGAATTTGCGATATTGGAGGAGTTTCGTGTTGCACCAACTCTTGTTACCCGTTTCAACGCATGGCGTCAGCTAACTCTGGACCAGCCTCCCGTACAACAATCGCTGTCCGCCGAACAGATCGAGCACTACCGGCCACTACCCGCCACCACTTACCTGGAACAGGTCCTGCGTAATCAGATGAGCTGGATCACCGCCTGGCGCATCGACCGCTATGCCTTCACCAGCCTCAAGCACACCCCATTCTATCTTCAGGCGAGCGACCTTGAAGCAGATGAAGGGGTCAAAGTGCGCGCCGAAGAAAAGCGCGACCTGAATCAGGCAGAGGTCGTAAAACGGCGCAAGCAGCAGCGGGCTCGCGAGTTTCTCATCCGCGAACCGAACATGCCGCTGGAGCCTGGGGTCAAGGATTTCGATGCCGACATGGCGCGAACCCAGTTGCGCGAAGCGGCCGAAGAATTTGCTGCCCATTATCGCGTCCTCAGCCTTACGGATCCTTTGGTGATGTGGGTCGCACTAAAGATGCCCATTCCCGGCTTGATTGCTCATCAGCTCTCCACCCGGGTGCAGCTCGAGCGTCAGCGGATGAAAGCCCAGGGACAGGCGCGTGTTGGTCAGCTATTCCCGCCGCCGTTGCGCGAAATCAATCATCAAAATGAAACCCGGCGCGGCAATGTCGACGAAAGCCGCAACGCCACGCAACCTGAAGGGCTGTTACGCGCACTGTTCGACGATCAGGTCCACGACTCACGCGCCTGGTTCTTGTACACGCGGGGACGAGAGTGGTTCGGCAGCTACTTCGGCGAACGCATGGTGTTTTTCGGCGAGGCCGGCCGTCGCGACCTGGCGTTTTATGGCGAGAATAGTGAAGTGCTGGCGCACACCAACCCGAATGCCGGGCCTGCCGGCGCCGCGCAACCCCTGGTGCTGGACGCCGAGCACCTGGCCCAGGCCATGCAAGACATCGATGCGTTGTGGGAAGCGTTCTATGCCCAGGCTGGTGAGGTGAAAAATGCATCGGCCTGAACCTTTCTTTCGAGGCGTGGCACAGGCCCCCAGGCGCGAACTCAAAGCCAGCCCATGGCGCGAAGGAACCGTTGTCGTCGGCATTCTGGTTGGCAGCCTACTTGTACAAGACGCACTGGCCGGCACTCTCCAAGCCATCAATCACACTCACTGGGCAATCAACCATTTCAGTGTCGATGGCCGTTCGGGCATCGACATCATCGGGCCTTATCAGGGGGGTGGGGGCGGCTGTTGTTATTTCGCGCCTGCACGTTGGCAACCGGGTACCACGGTGCGTATCGATTGGGAAACTGGCGTGTCTTACTCGGATGACTTTCCTGGTTTTGCCGATTGGCCCAAATATTTGGATTGGAGAAAAAAGGTGAATGCTCAAAAACGCCAACACAGCAAAGTCGTCCCTGTCCCTGACTACACCGACCAAAAAGTCTGCGGCCTAACCGTGCACTTCCTGCCCTGCGAGGAACTGCAAGTCACCACCTCCTGCTACGCCTACGGCAGCCCTGAATACCCGATCAAGACTCCGTTGCAATTGCCGGAGCCCCAGTCATGTCCGAAGTGAAACACGCTTCGCTTTGGTACCTGCCAGCGTTTCCGGTCGAGGTCCTCGTGGTGCTGGACGCTGAGCACCTCGCCCAGGCCATGCAAGACATCGATACGTTATGGAAAGCGTTTTATGCCCAGGCTGATGAGGTGAAAAATGCATCGGTCTGAACTTGTTTTTCGAGGCGTGGTACACGCCAGCAAACCAGAACTCAAGCCCAGCCCATACCGCGAACTGGCCGTCGTCCTTGGCGCTTTGATCGGCAGCCTGTTTGCACAATATGCTCAGGCCAGCACCCTTGAGGCCATCAACCACACCCATTGGGCGATCAATCACTTCCGAGTCGATGGTCGTTCGGGCCTCGACATCATCGGGCCTTATCAGGGTGGCGGCGGAGGCTGTTGCTATATCGCGCCAGCTCGTTGGCGACCGGGTATGACAGTGCGTGTGGATTGGGAAACGGGTGTAGCTTACTCCTTTGACTCTCCAGGCCTCGCCGATGAGGCCAAATACGATGCCTGGCTCGACAAAATCGACGCGCAAAAACGCCAACACAGCAAAGTCGTACCAGTCCCTGACTACACCGGCCAAAAAGTCTGCGGCCTCACCGTGCACTTCCTGCCCTGCGAAGAACTGCAAGTCACCACCTTCTGCTACGCCTACGGCAGCCCCGAATACCCGATCAAGACCCCGTTGCATTTACCGGAGCCACAGTCATGTCCGAAGTGAAATACGCCGAAGGGCGAATGGGCTGCACTGCAGCCAGCCAGTCAAGAGAACCCTGCACTAAACAAGGATCGCCGCTGCTGCGTCAGTTGCAGTGCGCCGACACGTGGGTTGCCTCATGAAAGTGGCTCCCGAGTATGCCCCCTATCCCCAGGCGCAACCCCCCAACTACAAGCGATGGCTGGTTAACGGCGCAGCATTGTTGGGTTTGGTGTTTGTTGGCGCCGATCTGTTGGAGTCGGTCAAACATGGAAGTAGTTACTGGAATATTTTGCGATTATTGCTGGACGTTTTTACCGTCTGGGGTGTGATGATTGGCGTGGCAGTGTTGTGGTTGCTGGCACTGCTGTTGCGCGTGTTGTACTACCGTTTCAACTGGCATATCGCGCGATACCATACCAATGCAGCCACGCGGGTCCAGCACACCTGGTGGACCCACCATCGGCAGAAAGTCGGGTTGATCGAATCGGTGCTGTTGGGCGCCGCCTGCAGTTCCCCCGAACACCGTCAAAGCCTGTTCAGTCCTGAGCATCAACCCCCAGTGCCAGAGGCGACGCCCGAGGGCCCGGCGATTCGACTGCTCCAGATACTTGGACGCGATGTCGCCGAGCGCGAACGGCATCTGGCGACGTTGCTGGCCCTGCAATGGAACGAGCAGCGTACGGAACCCGACGTGGTGCAGCCAGTGTGTTGTTACTGGCAAGGTTCACTGGACGCCTGGCAAGCCTTTGTCGAACAGATGAGGCAGTGCTGTCCGCAAATCCAGTTGCCCGAACAACCCGAGCCTTGGCAAGGCATGCAGAGCCTTGACGCGATCATTGATCGGCTGCACGGGGCACCCTGGGATATCCGCATTCTTTGTGCCGGTTGCCACTCTTCGCCGCCCGAGGCACAGAGTCACATGCCCGCGGGCGAGGCTGCCGTGTTGTGGTGGCTCGGTCCGCGAGGTCGGGTGCGCTTGTCTCGCGGGGAATGGTTCGCGGCTGATGCCGAGAGCTTGGCGTCGGTAGCCGAGCGAGTGTCGCAACAAAGCGAGCTGAAGTCTTCCGCGCCGGTATGCGTGTCGTTCTCTCAACCCGACATGCCGCCGCTGTCTGTCCTGGATTGGAACACCCGCCAACACCTGCAAGACGCCAACTTTGGCGCGCTGCAAAACCTTGAGGCAATGATCGTGCAGACCCTGGCTGCCTGGTATGCCGAGCAGCATGGCGTGCCGTGTGCCTGGTTGGCGAATGACCCTCAACACACCCTGGCCCTGGGCATTGTGGAATCCGATCATGCAGATAGTTGAAGCTCCAAGAATATCTTCCTGGCCGACGGCGCTGTTGCTGGCGCTGATCGTGGCTGTAGTGGTCACGGTGGGTGGCGTGGCCTGGTGGATTTGGACAGGGCGCGGCCCGGTCAGCCAAGCCATGTGGGTGGATCTGCTGCTCAAAGGACTGATGTGCTGGGCACTGCTTTTTAGCCTGGCAGTCTCGATCTGGTTGGTCCTGAAGAAAGGGATTCACAAGCTGGTGATGGGCAGTCAGCCTCTGCTGCCCTTGCCGAATACCGAGACTAGTCCACCAGACGAGTGCGCAAAGGCACTCGCAGAATTGCGCAAGCACTACGGCCCCTTCTGGCGC
>NZ_APIO01000182.1:0-13766 GCF_000408945.1 Pseudomonas sp. G5(2012) | reverse complement strand
GCAGCAATGGATATGTACTCGGTCAACACAACACAACACAACTCAGGTCAGCGTCAGCTACAGACTGAACCGCTGCAACATAGCCCCCAGTCCTTCGGACATCGCCTTGAGCTCCTGGGTCGTTCGCACGATTGCGCTTTGGCCCGTTGCATTCTCTTCCACGCTTTGCGCGACCTTTTCCACATTGCTGGCGACATGATCACTCGCTGCGCGCTGTTCCTGCAATGACAGGGAAATGAAGCTCACGGCTGCAATGGATTCATCCAGCGCCCCCTTGATCCGCCCCATGGATTGCCCGGCGCTTGCGACCAGTTTCTGGCCTTGGGTCACACGCTCACAACCGGCAGCCATGCTGTCCTTCGCTTTGACCATGCCGTTTTGTATGGCATTGACCAAGGTCACGATTTCCGTGGTGGACTGGGCGGTGCGCGCGGCGAGGCTGCGCACCTCATCGGCGACCACGGCGAAGCCGCGACCCTGTTCACCGGCGCGCGCCGCTTCGATGGCGGCATTGAGGGCGAGGAGATTGGTCTGCTCGGCAATGCCGCGAATCACACCGACAATCAGGCTGATATTGTTCGACTGAATCGCCAGTTGATCGATGTCCACCGAACTCTGCGTCACCAGATCGGCAATCTGTTGCATTTCCTCGATGGACGCATGCATCACGGCCATGCCTTCGTCGGTGATTTCACCGGCTTTGTGCGCAGTGCTCTGGGCCTGGCAGGCATTGTCGGCGATGTGATTGATACTCACGGAAAGCTCTTCCACCGTGGCGGCCATCGATGAAGCAGCTTCACTCTGCAGGGCGGCACTGCTCAGACCTTGTTCCGAGGACGCGGACAGTTGTAGCGTGGCCACTTCGATCTGTTCGGAGGCCTGGCCGATCTTGCCGATCATGTCGCTCAAGCTATGACGCATCGCCTGGACGGAATGCAGGACACCGGTTGAAGGTTCCTGCCGATCATCCTGGGTGCGTGCCAGTTTTCCATGGGCGATGTTCGAGCTGATAGCGGCCAGCTCAGCAGGCTCGGCACCGAGCTGCAGGCCCAGCCGTCTGGAAAAGAACCATGAATAGGCCGCGCCAGCCAGCGTCGCCAACAGGAGAATCAACAAGCAGAGCCGGAGATTGGCGGTGTAGGCGATATGGTTCTGGTCAAACTGGTTCCTGGCTTCCAGCAGTTGAACCTCGATTAATTCGGCAAACTTATCCGACAAGGGGTCGAACAGCGGGTACAACTGCTCGATCGAGAAACGTGCCAGACCCACGTCGTCGTTCTGGCGCAGCATGCCCAGCAGACTTTGCAACGGACCGCGGGTGGCGGCCATCAGTGGATCAATCTGCGCGATCAGGCGGGTTTCTGCGGCAATCAGTTGCGTCGACTTGTAGGCTTGCCACGTTAGATCGATTTCCTTTTGTGCCTGATCGATCCGGCTCATCGAGTCCGCCCTGGTGAAGTTGCCATTGCGCGCCTTGTGGGTGGCATCGACGATGTTCACGGCATACAGGTCGGCGATTTTCTTCAGGTCCCGCAAGGGTACGACTCGATCGAGATAGACGGTTTCCAGGCTGTGCACGGCCGATTGCATGCCCAGGAGTCCTAGGCCGCCGACGCACAACAATCCCAGTAATAAAGCGGTAGTCAGCAGTAGAAGGTGAGTCCTGATTTTCCAGCTTTCCATAATCCGGTATTCCTAAGTCGACTTGTCCAGTCAGCAATTGAAGTTGAGCGTTATGCTCCATCCTGTGCGCAAGGCACATTGATATCGTGTGCTGGACCAGCCAGGAAAAGCACGGTGTTACCGGCCGGAATTGACGAATTAGAGCGGTCTGACAGAGCGCGCCGAAGGATTTTTCAGACAGGCAGCTTGCGGGTAACCGGGAACACTGGCCTGTGAGGGGCCGTGGTGTGCGGTTTCTGATCGGAACAAAAGCGGGATTGCAGGCAAACCGGGATAGCCGTTTTTCAGGCGTATCGGTATGCTCAGCGCACAGTCCGAAATGCCAATGATAAACGACCACAGTGACGACATGAGCTCATCAGAAACGCGTGCGAATATCCTAGCGCTGTATCCGGAAGACTCCCGCGAGGCGGCGGCCCTGCTCAAGCAGGCCGTGCCCCTGATGGTTCGCCATAACATCCCGCCCAATCCCGTGCACTACGCACTCTGGTACACCTACAGCAAGGGCCAGGACCCGGAACTCATTCGCCACCTGGACCGGGTGGTCAGAGACTTTGACGGTTGCCCGCCAGAGGCTGCGACCCGGCTGTTCCGCCAGTACATCATTCGTGACGAACTCGAGGATGCCCGCGCAGAGCAGCATCAGGTCATCAACCTGGTCGATGGCATGGAGCGCGACGTCTCGCGCAGCGTGGAGGGTAGTCTCACTTTCCAGAACCGCCTGGGGCAGTGCCTGGAGATGCTCGACGAACCGGCCAGCGACCGCCTGCCGGGCATCTTGAGCGAGCTGCAGCAGAGCACCCGGTTGATGCAGAGCCAGCAGGAGCACTTCCTCGCGCAACTGCACTCGGCGCAGGATGAAATCAAGACCCTGCGCGACAAACTGCAACGCGCGCAACTGGCCGCGACCCTCGATGGCTTGACCGAACTGCTCAACCGCACGGCGTTCACCCGCCTGCTGGAGCAGGCGCTGGGCAAGGCTTCCCGCGGGGTGGCCCTGGTGATCCTGGATATCGACCACTTCAAGCAATTCAATGATCAGTACGGTCACCCGCTGGGCGACCGGGTCCTGCAGCATGTCGCCCAGGTGCTGCGCGGCGCGTTGCCAGCCACTGCTTTCGCCGCGCGCTACGGTGGCGAAGAGTTCTGCGTGGTCCTGCCCGATTGCGCCGACCTGGACAGTGCCTGCGCCTTCGCCGAGCACCTGCGCCTGAAGGTCCAGTCCTTGCGCATCAAGGCGCGTGGCACCGATACCGTGCTGGACACCGTGACCGCATCCTTCGGTGTCGCCCTCGCACAGACCGGTGACAACCTGGAAACCCTGCTGACACGCGCCGATGATGGGTTGTATCAGGCCAAGCGTAATGGGCGTAACCAGGTATTTGCCTTGCAAATTGGGGCAGTGACCACCTTATCCTGACCTGAGACTGATACCTCGGATTCGTTGCACGTCTTCTGGTTAAAATTACAGTGTCCTAGTCCATTTCCCACAATTTTTTGGGATCTCGCCGGCTTGTGAGAGTTGCCTTCCGTCTGTAATTTGCTAACTCGGCACAGGCAATGCGAAAGGGATTTTTATGCTCGACATTTTGCGTGGCACACCACTGTGGGTTTACGCAGTTTTCTTTATCGTGACGTATTACGGCGTCATTGCCTGCTTCAAGAATCGTGAAACGAAAAAATCGTTACTACTGACACCGGTGATATTTGTCGCTATTTCCGTAGCCTCGCTGAAAATCTCCCAAGGATTCGTGGTTCCTCTTTCTGTTTATGCGATGGGGTTACTGGTTGGCTGGTTGCTGGCTTTGCGTTTTTACTCGTTCCACAACGTAAAACGTGAGGGTGAGGGGCTGGTGCTGGATGGCACAATCAGAGTGCTGATTGTGTATTGGTGCTTCTTCGCGTGGCGTTACTACAGCGGATACCAAGAGGCGGTGCATCCGCAATTGGCCAACGAAATTGGGTTAGTGGCCTGGTCGTCACTGGGGTCCGGGCTTATCAATGGTTTGATCGTTGGACGAAGTTTCAGGTTATTACGTTTTTTCAAGTCCGATAATGTGCCAGCGGTATCTTCTGAATGACGGCCTATCTGGAGGTTTGCCGCCAATAATTGATTCGGAACACGGTCGACGTATTGGTGGAGCGGGTTCGCCCGCTCCAACATTAGATTTTTGCCAGGCGCGACAGCGCTTAAAGACCGTCAATGCTACGCGGCACGCCGAGCGGGTTGCTGTCGCGCAGCGCCTCGGGCAGCAATGCATCGGGGAAGCCCTGATAGCACACCGGCCGCAGGAAGCGTTCGATGGAGGTCATGCCCACCGAGGTGAAACGGCTGTCCGACGAGGCCGGGAAGGGGCCGCCGTGCACGCTGGCGAAAGACACCTCCTGCGGATGGGCGAAGGCGTTGACGACAATCCGTCCAGTGCGCCGCTCCAGTATCGGCAGCAAGCGACGGGCCAGTCCCAAGTCCTCCTCTTCAAGGTGCATGGCGGCACTGAGCTGACCGCGAAGTGCACGGGCGACCGCGAGCATTTGCGCCTCATCCTCGACCTTCACCAGCAGGGCTGCCGGACCGAATACCTCCTGGGCCAGGGCTGTTTCGCTAAGAAAACGCTGGCCGTCAACCTCAAGCAAGGCGGCCTGGCCATCAAGGGTTGCCGAGGCGGGCAAGCCTTCGGCGACGGGCGCGGCACCGGCGCCTTGCAGCTTGTCGAGACCGTTCAAGTAAGACCCGTGGATGCCCGGCGTCAGCAGCGGACGTGCCGGTGCCATCCCCACACGATTGATCATGGCAGCGCGCAAGGGTTCGAATCCGGGCCCTGCGATGGCAATCAGGATCGCCGGTTTTAGACACGCTTGCCCGACGTTGACCAGCATACGCTCGACAAAACCGTCGCCGATCTGTGCACCACGCACGGCCAGTGCCTGGGGCAGGATGAACGTGGGGTTGACGCTGGCCATCTCGGTGAACACCGGGATCGGCTCAGGGCGTAGTTGCGCCCGGCGATACAGCGCCATGCCGCCCTGTTCGGAGCCGGTGAAGGTCACCGCCTTGATCAATGGATGATCGACCAGGGCTTCGCCGATCGCGTTGCCGGCGCCGCGCACCATCGAGAACACGCCTTCAGGCAGGCCGCTGTCCTGCACCGCCTGGCGGATGGCCCGGGCCTGGATTTCCGAGGCGCCCGGGTGTGCGTTGTGGGCCTTGACGATCACCGTCGCGCCCGCCGCCAGCGCCGCTGCGGTGTCGCCTCCGGCTACTGAGTAGCTGATGGGGAAATTGCTCGCGCCGAACACTGCCACCGGGCCGAGGGCGATACTTTGCAGGCGGTGATCCATGCGCGGGCGCGGCTGGCGCTCGGGCTGGGCCGGATCAATGGCCACCTGGAGGAAGCGGCCCCTGCGCACCACTTCGGCGAATTGGCGGAACTGGGTGGCGGCCTTGGCCGCTTCACCCAGCAGCTGGGCTTCAAGCAGGCCGGTTTCCAGCGCGGCCCGTGCCGCAAGCGGCTGGGCGACCACATCAAGATTGTCGGCGATGCGCTCCAGCAATGCCGCACGCTCGGCGAGCGAGGTATGGCTGTAGTGGTCAAAGGCGGCGTCGGCAAGCTGTGCCGCCCTGTCCACTTCGACCGCGCCACCGAAGGCGAAATCCGGTTCGATCAATTGATGGGTGGCAGGGTTGAGCGCTTTCATTATCCCTGCGCTGGCGGGGACTTCGTTGGCGCCGAGTAACAGGTTTCCAGTCAGTTTCATGGGCATGCTCACGGCTTGAGGGTAGCGATCAGTTGCTCGGTCGTCACAATCGAATGGGCGAAGGTCGGGCCGTTCAATTCGTGGGCGGCGTGCATCATTTCCAGTTTGAAAGCGGCGGTGGCGTCGCGCACCAGGGTGACGTGGTAGCCCAGTTCCTGGGCGTAACGGGCGGTGGCCTCGATACAGGTATTGGCCAGTAGACCGACGATGATCACGTGGGTGATGCCTTTCTGTTTCAGGCGAAAGTCCAGGTCAGTATTGGCAAAACCGCTCGACCCCCAATGCTCCTGGACGACGATGTCGCCTGGCTGGGGCGCGAAATCGGGGTGCCATTCGCCACCCCATTCGCCGCGTGCGAAATGGTGCATGTGCTGGATCTTGCATTGGGTGGGACTCGGGTGATCCCAGTTCTCGTAGTCGCCTTGTTCCCAGCGCCGGTGCGGTACGATGAACACCGGCAGGTCAAGTGCGCGGACCGTACGGTCGAGGGCGCGCAGGTTGTCGAGCAGCCCGACTTGCCGGGCGATCGGCTCGAGCAGCGGGAAGATCTTGCCGCCTTCCGACAAAAAATCGTTGTAGGGATCGACCAGCAGGTAGGCGGTTCGAGCCAGGGGGTAGGACGTGTTGGACATGATGGATGCTCCAGTGAAATGGGCTGAGCGATGCCATGGGCTTGCCTTGGCAGCGTGTAGGTATGATAATCATAGTTACTTGGAATGAGGCAAGCCCGTATGGCGCTAAAAAAGACTAGTCCTGAAACCTTGTGTCCGATTGCCCGGGCCGAGGACGTCGTCGGCGATCGCTGGACCGTGCTGGTGTTGCGCGAGTTGTTCATGCGCAATCATCGCTACGATGAGATCCAGGCGCAGACGGGCGGTACCCCGCAGATGGTCGCGGCTCGCCTGAAGAGCCTGGAGGCTGACGAAATGGTCGAACGCCGCGCCTACAGCGAGCGGCCACCGCGCTACGAGTACCATCTCACGGCGAAGGGGCAGGCGTTTTATTCCGTGGTCCTGGCATTACGTGCCTGGGGTGAAACCTGGTGCAAGTCGCCACAGGAGGGCTTGGCCGTGCGCTATACCCACCAGCGTTGCGGGCAGCCTGCCGGGCTGGGGCCGCTGTGCGAGCATTGCGGTGAATTGTTGCGGCGCGACGAACTGGTCAGCGAGCCGAGTGCAGCCTATGCCCTGGAGCGCCAGGAACGACGCGAGGCCTTGAAGCGCAAGCCGGTGGCCAAATCCGCAGAGTGAAGGCGACGTCTTTTACTATTCGTTGCACTGATAGTGATCATCATCCATCACAAGTTCTGTTGTGGCCGGCAAACAAGGAACATGGCGTGCATTGAAAACGCTTGTGGAACCCTGTGATGAAGATGTTGACTCAACTGGCGCTGATTGCCCCCTTGCTGCTGTCGGGGTGCGCCTCAGCCCCCAATGACCCGACGCTGACGCTGCAAACGAAAAAGGCGCCGGCGGATTACGCCCACTGTGTCTTGCCGAAACTGCAGGACAACGCGCTGAGCGCAACGATCTCGCAAACCCAGCGCAGCTATCGAATCGTCGTTTCGAGCAAAGTTGCCGCCGACGATGTGCTCGAGGCGTACAAGGCCTCGAACGGCGGGAAGGTGTTCCTGTACGAACGCACGTTGCTGGCCTCGACATTCGGGCCATCGCGACTCGAACGTGCGGCCCAGGAGTGCCTTTGAAAAGCCCCGTGGCGTGGGCACGGCCAGTACTGGGAAACCAATGCCTTCGATGACATCAAGGTTGAGCGACCCACATGGCCGCTCAATTGAAGTGGGTGTTAGAAGAGAACGAAAGCAGAGGCGGTTGTTTGATTCAAGTTGATGTTGCCGACTTCCAGTACTTCATATTCCGCGCGGATACCGATATTGCGAAATACATCGAATTCAACGCCGGCACCGTAGGTCAGGTCGACGCCCGTATCATCGTCGGCAGCATTGCCGTCCGCATCCCAGGCATGAGCACCGACACTGCCGAAGATACGCACCCGATCTCCCAGCGGAAAGCCGACATGGGCACTGGCCTGGACGGATTTACCGTCGAAATCAAGTTCCTTGTCCTCGAACTGGCCGAGATCCACGAAGGCGCCCTCAAAGGCCAGATAGCTGTTGAGACGATAACCTGCGAAAACCTTGTAGCTGGAGTCGTCATCACTCAAATGGGTTTTATCGGTTTCAATATTGCTGACGCCAGCGCCGAGGTATAAACCTTTGTCATCAGCGAGCGCCTGAAAAGACAGCAACGAAAGCAGCGATACGAAGCCAAGATTTCGAAGTAGCATGTGAGGTGGGTCCTTATACGGGTTGTGGGTGGTGATGCAGGGCGTTAATAAGCGTCAATAATCCAGGCCAACGCGACGCCACATAAATAAGCGGCAAGGCACAGGATGATTTTCTGTTTGAGTGGCAGCGTACTTAATCGATAGCGCATGCTTATCCCCTTGAGTAGACCTAAGCAATCCTGGCCATTCAGTGGGAAGGTTGAAAATCATTGATTGTTATTTTTCTGGCGTTGCCAGCATTGCACGGTTGCGCCTGGACGTTTCCGAGGGCGTCTCGCCATAAGCGTCCTGATACGCCTTGGAAAATCGGCTCAGATGATGAAAATTCCAATGCATTGCTGTTTCAGTGACTGTAGGCCAGGTGTTGCGGATCAAGTCTCGGCGGACATGGGCGAGTCTCAGGTTTCTGATGTAGGCGATTGGCGAAGTGCCGAATGTTTCAACGAAACCATGATGCAAGCTGCGAGTGGTGGTTTGCAGTTGTTTTACCAGTACCTTCATGTTCAATGGCTTGTTTGTGTTTTGATGAATGTACTCAATTGCCTCTGTCGCGATCTTCCTTCTGGTCGGGGGTCTCAGTGCGGAACGGCCAACGGGTGTCAGGGCCCGTATCAGGGCAACCAGCAATGCATCTTCATTAAATGATTGTTCATGGCGGTTGCGCTGTTTCAACGGAGATTCATGGGTGGAGGTCAAGTAAGCATTGAAGACGTCAATGGCGGATTGTACTAATTTGAAATTGGCAACCTGGAAGCGGTATGCCTGTCGATTTGCAAGGGCGTCGATCAATGAATGGTTTGCGACGCACTGTTGGTAATGTTCTACATTTGTCGTCAGGGTAAACAGGGTTTCATTCGGCTCGCAGGTGTAGCGTACAAACTCGCCGCTATACAACACGATTATTTCGTTAGGCCGCAATTCACGGTTGTTGACAGTGGGTCGACTAATCGTAGATTGGGATATGGCCAAGGTTACACAGTCATGAGGTACAAAGCCGATCAGCGTGACAGCTGAATCAAAGTGCAGTCGACTGCATTGGCGCCTGCAATCCTGCATGAGTTTATGCGCACTATTGCCTACTTCGTGCTTTGAGGGGGCGATGCTCATCACGTCGACGACTCCCGCATGAGCTCCAGTGCCGCAGCAAAAACGTACGTGTCGCTCGTGGATAACTCCACCAGGCTCTGAAGTTTGCACGGCGCTATTTTCGAGCCAAAGATGGCTGACTGGTTTGACGGGCCGAGGTCTGAGGCATTAAACGCAAAGAAATCATCCACGCGATAATCGGTACAAATCTTGTAACTTGATTGTTCTTCGATCAGCTTGTTTTCGTTGCTTTCAATGCGCGTCAGGTTGGCCTTGTAGTGTTCCTTGTCGTCGGCCCAGGCCTTGAGCGAAAGCAATACACCAAAGGATACGCTTGCGAGGTTTTTAAGCAGCATTGAGGTGCTTTCCTTGTTGATGATTTTTCAGGCAGAGCAGTGTGTCTGCCGTATCACTGTCACGGATTTGCCATCGGATAGTCCTGTGCTGACGATGTTTGTTGAAGTCAAAAATTCATATTTTCAAACGGGAGTCAGCGAAAGCTCATCGCTCTCGTTGTCAGTGTTTTGCGAGGGGGGCAATGGGTCATCAACCGCGCTGTCACCTTGATTACGTTCATTTT
Source organism: Pseudomonas sp. G5(2012) (assembly GCF_000408945.1). Classification (NCBI taxonomy): domain Bacteria; kingdom Pseudomonadati; phylum Pseudomonadota; class Gammaproteobacteria; order Pseudomonadales; family Pseudomonadaceae; genus Pseudomonas; species Pseudomonas sp. G5(2012). Next base: position 4,357 of record NZ_APIO01000182.1, on the reverse strand, counting down.
CAGAATGGATTTTCAGGTGTTTCAACTTTATTTTTTCGTTCGGGCTCAGTTCTATTTCGTAGAACTCGATTTCCGTGCTGCCGATGGCGTATTCATTGTACGCCATTGAATGAAAAGGTAAGGCGGCTAGAAATAGAACTGCCAGGATCTTGGTCATCATTGATTTGACGGCTCGCGAACACGATAAAGGCGGGATCTTGGTGGGGGGAGGGTGCTTGATTCAAATCACTAATTATTATTTTTGTTATGGTGTGATTTGCTGAGGTGCCTCAGTGATTCATGCAGCGCAGGCGGCCGACATCATGCACATAAAAACACACGCTGTTTTTGTCGGCGGTAGGGAGTAATTCGTAGTTTAGGATAGTGCCTTCCTGAAGAATGAATTGACGCCTGAAAAACAGATCCGGAGTTTTTTCGATGGCGAATAATTCGTTGTCCTGGCTCAGTTTGACGTTATTGATTTTTATCTGGACGTGATGATTGCTTTCCCGGATAACCTGCGCCGAAATAGTCGCGTTACGAATTTTTCCGTTCAAGCTTTCCAGGGTGGTTTGTGTCAGTCGACCATGGCCGATAGTCAGATACTCTTCAGTGTTGAGCTGATTCGAATCCTCCAGCCATTGTCGGGTCATGGTTTGATAACTGATATTTTCCATGTAGTAAGAGGGTGAGTACATCAAGGAAAAGATACAGGCGGCGTTGATGATCGCAAGCACTATCCAATGTGCGGTCGAAGGTGTCATTGACTTCATAGGGTGACTTCCAAGCATTGCCGAATCATCAGTGCAAGGTCTTTTTGCTCGCTATTCAATTGCAGGTTTGCAGTGCTGAGATCTGGGCGAATGCACGAAACGGAATAGTTGGATTTAAAAAGGTTTAGCCAAACGTCACCTTTTAAATTGAGCGAAAGTTGTTTGACCTGTGCGATCGAAAGATCCCTCAGTTCCTCTGCCTCCGCAATATTGTGGCCTACGGCATGGATGGACAACTCATTGTGTTTTACGCTGGAAACTTCAACTTTTGGTGTGTCGAAGCCGGAGTGGAAGCCGGTGTAGGCACACACTCCCAAGGTCAGGACATAGCCGATCAACTGGAATTTTGTAATGTAAGTTGATGCTCCGGTTTTCCCTGCAGGCACCGGCAGAGCATCTTTTTTCTGTGGCGCCAACGCTTCAAGGGCGGGCACGGGTTTCGCTTCATCTGAAGGTGTCGGCAACTCGGCCTGTGCATCCATTACATAGAGACGGTTGAAGCAATAACCTCTTCGCGGAACCGTCATCACTATTTCGTGATCACGACTGTCATTAAGCAGGTTTCTAAGAGAGAAAACGGCCTGGTTCAAACTGCCGGAGGCGACGACGCGGTCATTCCAGGTGTAATCGATGATTTCCTCACGGCTTTTGGTCTGGCCGGGGTCCATCAACAGCAGGTCCAGTAGACGCGATTCGGCTCTACCTATGGTAGAGCTTTGAACTTCTCCATGGGTTGTAGTGATGGTAAGCAAAGCGGTATCTGGATCGAAAAGGGCCATGGCACCGTTTTTCAATTTGAAGGCGTAGCGCATGGGTATCCTCCGTTCAGGTGGTTCGGGCTGAGTATAGAGACGGTTTTGACAGGCCGGATTTGACGCAGTGCGTTCTTGTCGGGGAGTGAACGGCAATGAGCGGGCAAGCGCGGGTAATCCAGGGAGGCTCAATCGGGGGCGGTGATGATGCTCGAATCGCGCGATCTGCGCTATCCGAAAAATGCAAGGCAGGGGTATTGGAAGGTCTGTTACCGCGAGTTAAACGGTATTGCGAAACCCCATGCTCGATTGCATCGCATTGCAATCCCGTGACACTGGATGGCAGGGCACTCAATGTTGCGATGGGGTTTCGAGCGAGTTGTTACTGGCCGGACAGCAGTGCTTGCATGTCGTTCGTCATATCTTTGAATGCAACCTTGAAATCGTTGGCGACAATTGGCTGGCTGGCATTTTTCACGGTTTCACCGAACACCTTGCGAACCACCTTGGCGACCGGCAAACCGGTTCTGGCATCTACCAGGTCGGCTTCCAGGTACAGTTCGGCGGTCTGATCGCGATGGCCGGTGGCCGCTTGTGTCGCCCCGACAATGGCGGCGATCGGTACGGCCTCATACCAATGCATGCCTTCGTTGTTGGCGCTGACGTGGGTGATTGCCGCTTGCAGGATCAGCGTCCGTGAATCGGCCGGTGCGCGCGGCACCTTTGAGACAATGGTGTAGTAGGGGCTCAAGGCAGATTTGACACTGTTGCTGGCCGCAGTCTGTACGTCCTGCAGGGTTTTCAGGTTGACGCGCTCGGACGGTTTCGGCGCCGGGTACAGCTCTACCTGCTCGAACACCACAGTGGAGTAGGCGTGTGGATCAAACCCTGGCGCCGTCCAGCGCAGTACCTTCTGTTCACTCGGTGTAGTCTGCTCTTGCAGCCCCTCGTAATTGGGGAGGAAGCCGGAGTATTGATTCGGCTGCGCCACTTTGGAGACACAACCGACCTGAAACACGCAGCTCAAGGCAATACCGGCAATCCATCCATTCGACATGCTCATGTGTTCTGTTCTCAAGTGATGAAAGTTATCGATCAGACTGCCTGCCGTGGCCGGATAATCCGAATCAATAACCGTCAACAACTCTCAAACCGGGGCGTCAATGTACATCAGGGATTGCGCCGATCAGCTCTGGCAGAACCGGATCCGGTTGCCGAACGGATCGTAGACTTCCAGGACTTGCCCCCAGCCCTGCTGGACAATATCCGGACGTCCATAGCCGTAGCGCTTGGCAAGTAACTCATCGCGAAGCAGTTCGATATTGTTCATCGGCACAAACACCGTCGAGCCCGGGCTGGCGTCGCCATGATGTTCGGAAAGGTGCAGTTGCAGGCCGTTGCGGCTGATGCCCAGATACAGTGGCAGGTCGGCTTCGAACCGGTGTTCGAATTCGATGCTGAAGCCCAGGAAATCGAGATAGAACTCACGGGCCTTGGCTTCGTCGAACATACGCAATATGGGAATGGGTCTGTCGAATGTAACTGTGGATACGGGCTGGGTGGCTGTTGGGGGAAGCATCGCAGACGCAGTGTTCCAGTCCTTGTAGCCCAGTTGCTGCGCGACCAGTTCCAACGCGGTGGAGTGAGACAGGCCCTGATTGAGTTCCTCCAGCGAGGCGCGCAACTGTTTGGCCATTTGTTTGGCTTGCTCGATTGAAAACATCATTGCTCCTGTAGCCGAGATGCCTTGGTGCTCGCGTTGCCAAACCTCGACCGTCAAGAGATACGACAGGGTTTGCACGAAAAAGCGATGCTTTCACCTTTCCCATCGGGAGCGAGCGGCGGGCAGCATTGGCCCGGTGCCGATGGTACATAGCCGCTCCTGTGACGGGAAGACCCGCGCCCGTGTATCGCTGTGTATCCAGCCCCCTCGAACGCAGACTGGCTTACAAATGCCCCTGCAACCGGATACATCCGGGATACACGGTTGCCGTCAAATAGCCCTGCCTTAGCGAGAAAGCAACCGCGCCTCGCACCACGGCTTATCGCCCTTTTGGCAATGACCCATGCGGCTCGACCGCCCACAGTATCCGGAGAATCACCATGTCCCGTATGTCAAACAAATCCCGTATTGGCCTGATCGCTGTTGCACTGGCCGGCAGCCTCAACCTCGCTTCGAACGCCTTTGCCGCAGACGCGCTGCCTCAGGGGTATCAACTGGCCTCGGCGGAAAAAACCAGTGAAGGCAAATGTGGCGAAGGCAAGTGTGGCGAAGGCAAGTGTGGCGCTGAAGAAGCCGGCGCCAAAGTGACCAAGGCCGGCGAAGGCAAGTGCGGTGAAGGCAAGTGCGGCGATGCTTCGTTCGCCCGTACCGACACCGACCACGACGGCCGCGTTTCGCTCAAGGAACTGCTGACCGTTGCCCCGCAGGGCGGCGAGGAGTTCAAGGCCATGGACACCAACAACGACGGTTTCCTCTCCGAAGGCGAAGTCTACAAATTCCGCACAAACCAGTTCACCTCCAATGGCAAGAAAGTGCCTACGGAGTTGTTTACCCAGATGAGCAAGGCCAAGAGCTGATTGGGAGTTGCATCGGTCAATAACCTCCCTGGGATTTTCCTGGGGAGGTTTCTGTGTACAGATCCATTGCTGCTGTAACGGCGGCTTGTGGTTTCGTCCATGCGGTGCGTCACTTGGACAAAGCCTGTATGAGTGAGGCTTGCCCGCGAAGGCGGCCTGACAGCCGACCTGACTTTTACGGGTGCACCTGGATCCCCTGTGGGAGCGAGCCTGCTGGCGATTGATCGTTCCCACGCTCTGCGTGGGAATGCCGCCAGGGACGCTCCGCGTTCC
>NZ_APIO01000181.1:0-6740 GCF_000408945.1 Pseudomonas sp. G5(2012) | reverse complement strand
GTAAGGGCGAAACCCTAGGTAGCCGTTACCGCAGGAATGGATATGTACACCTGAAGGAGGTGGCCGTTACCGCAGCAATGGATATACACCCGATAAGCGCCTTCAGTGTGCGCATGAGGTTGTTAGCGAAACCGTTGGGGAATGGCCTCGGCAAATGGATAGAAGGCGAACCAGGGCCTGGCTTCGTCGATGACGCGCCGGAATGAAGGCCGTTGTACCAGCCTGTCGAAATACGTGCTCAGGTGTTGGCAGTCGTCGGGGAAGGGCACCAGGGTACTGGCATAGAACAGGGCCGGGGCCGCGGCGCAATCGGCCAGGCTGAAGTCCGGGCTGGCCACCCAGGTTCGCGTAGCCAGCTGGCGCTCGAGCATGCCGTAGGCCGTGGTGAGCATGGCCCGTTCCCGGCTCAGGTCGCCGTTCGTCGCGCGAATGCGATCGGCGACTATCTGCTGCAGCGGTACTTGCACGTACTGGTCGAAAAACCGATCCCACAAGCGCACTTGCAAGGCAGTATCCCAATCACCAGGCAGCAGGCAGCGCCCACCTCCATGGAAGCGGTCCAGGTATTCGATGATGACACTCGATTCCGCCAACCCCTGCGGGTGCGTGTGATCGCGGATGACCGGGAACTTGCACAGGGGCCATAACGCCTCGAGCTCCGCGCGGTCTGCTGCACTGGAAAGATCGATGACTCGCCGCTGGAAATCGATGTCGTACTCGTAGAGGGCGATCAGCACTTTGTGGCAGAACGACGAAAGCGGGTGGTAATAGAGGGTCAGCGGCATCGGTCAACTCCTCGGGCGGGAGGGCGCCCCACGGGGTGATTGCTGTGACAGGCAGATTAAGTCGCAGGCACGGTATTCGCCATGCCTGCAGGTTTGCGCCGCATTCCAGGCTGCCGAAAACGTTTCGCGTAGCGACCATTGGCTATGCTCCCGGACACCGATAATGGCCATTACGATCTCCTTTTGGCCAACCCCGCGCTATGAACCTGCGGGGCTGTCGGCAAGAATCGAAAACCGGTGGCTGATGCGCAAGAGCCTCCCATCGATAACTATGAACCCGATCTTCCTTGCCTTGGCTGTTTTGCCGGGCGCTGCTGTGTACAGCACATAAAAACCATCGAGCTGACTTGGGGAATTGATCCATGGACACAATCAAACGCCTATTGGGTGCCACCGTTTGCGGCCTGACGCTGCTGGCCAGTGCCGTACATGCCGAGCAGCGCGAATTGCGGGTGTACAACTGGGCGGACTATATCCTGCCGTCCGTGCCCAAGGACTTCGCCGAGAAAACCGGGATCAAGGTCACCTGGGACACCTTCGACACCAACGAATCCCTGGAGGCCAAGCTGCTGACCGGCAACAGCGGCTATGACTTGGTGGTGCCGTCGAATCAGTTCATCGAAACCCAGATCAAGGCCGGTGTGTTCCAGAAACTGGACAAGACCAGGCTGCCCAACTGGAAACACCAGGACCCGGCGCTGCTCAAGTTGCTGGACAAGAACGACCCCGGCAACCAGTACGGCGTGCCTTACATGAACGGCACCGTGTTGATCGGCTTCAACCCGGCGAAGGTCAAGGCCGTCCTGGGCGAGAATGCACCGGTGGACAGTTGGGACCTGGTGTTCAAGCCCGAGAATATGGAAAAACTCAAGGCCTGTGGTGTTGCCATGCTCGACTCGCCCTCCGAGATTCTGCCGCTGGCCCTGCATTACCTGGGGCTGGACCCCAACAGCCAGAACCCCGAGGACTACGAAAAGGCCAAGGCGCTGATGCTGAAGATTCGCCCTTATGTCACCTACTTCAACTCGGCCAAGTACATGACCGATATCGCCAACGGTGACATTTGCGTGGCCATCGGCTACTCCGGCAGCTTCTACCAGTTCGGCAACCGCGCCAAGGAGGCCGGCAATGGCGTGGTGGTCGATTGGCGCTTGCCCAAGGAGGGCGCGCCGATCTGGTTCGACACCTTTGCCATTCCCAAGAGCGCGAAGAACGTCGATGAAGCCCACGCGTTTCTCAACACCTTGCTCGACCCGACCGTCATCGCACCGATCAGCGACTTCCTCGGTTACCCGAATGCCAACAAGGACTCGCTGGCGCTGATCAACAAGGAAATCACCGGCAACCCGAACCTGACGCCGACCCCCGAGGCTCTCAAAACCCTGTATGTCGTGCAGCCGTTGCCGCAGAAGCTGGAGCGGGTGCGCACGCGGGTGTGGACGGCGATCAAGTCGGACAAATAACCCTAAACCCCTGTCGGAGCGAGCATGCTCCGGGCGGTGTGCCGACGATGAGCCTGAGAGCGCCGCGGGGTGTCAGGTGCCCCGCGTCATCGTTGACGACCATCGCGAGCGTGCTCGCTCCTACACGGCTTTGGTGTTGCGGATGAGGTTGTTGCGCAACGCCACGATCGCCTGCTGCATCTGCACGAAATCGTCGGGATCGAGGCCGGTTTGCGGAAAGCCGTCTTCCGTCAGCTCTGTGCGCAGCTGGCGACCGGCGTCGGTCAGGCTGATTCGTACCTGGCGTTCGTCTTCCGGGTCGCGCTGACGCAGCAGGTAACCCATCGCTTCGAGCTTTTTCAGGATCGGGGTGAGGGTGTTGGATTCCAGGAACAGTTTTTCCCCGAGGCTGCCGACGGTCTGGTTGTCCTGCTCCCACAGCGCAACGAGGGTGATGTATTGCGTATAGGTCAGGCCGAGTCGTTCGAGCATCGGCTTGTAGGCCTTGCCGAAAGCGAGGTTGGTGGAATAGACCGCAAAACACAGGAAATCGGAAAGCTTGAGATCCAGGGCGGACGTTTTGTCGGTGGTTTTCATGGGGTCTCTCTTTGGGCAGGCTGCGACGCTGAAATTATACGTCGTATGCGATGGTGTCGGAAGTGCTCCAAACCTCCGGGTCCCGCCCCCCAAGCGGCCGGTTACCGGGGATAACCCTGGCGAACCGGCCGTGCGGTGCATCACGCGGTCTGCACGTTGATGCTCACGTCAATGTTGCCGCGGGTGGCCTTGGAGTACGGGCAGATCGCATCGGCGTTGTGCGCCAGTTCGGTCGCGACTTCATGTGACAGGCCTGGCACCCGCAGGGTCAATCGGGCCTGGAGGAAGTAGGCTGCGCCGGTCTGGCCCAGGTCGACTTCGATGTCCACGGCCGTGTCGGCCGGCAATGACACCTTAGCCTGTTGGGCGGCCAGGCCCACCGCGGCGATGTAGCAGGCCGACCATGCTCCGGCGAAGAGTTGCTCGGCCTTGGGGTGCGGTTGTACGCCGGTGAACACATGTGCCGGTGTGACGCTGCCAGGGGACGACAATTCGATGTCGAGGTTGCCCTTATGGCCGCGCGAGGTGGTGCCGGTGCTGCTCAGGGTGGTGTGGGTCTTGCCGGTGGCCAGGACTTTTTCGATCTTGCTCATGATGAGTTCCTCAAGTTTACTGTGGGTATATTGTTCGTATACGATAGTATCGCATACGATATTAATTATGCGGTAATGACGTTCAGGGCAACGTCGATATTGCCGCGGGTGGCCTTGGAATAGGGGCAAATGGAGTCGGCGATATGCGCCAGTTCCGTTGCAACGTCCTGTGCCAGCCCCGGCACGCGCAGGGTCAGTCGGGCCTGGAGGAAGTACGCTGGGCCCGTCTGGCCAAGGTCCACTTCGATGTCGACCGCCAGATCCGCCGGCAGCGCGATGTTGCGCTCTGCGGCCACCAGGCCGACGGCCGCGGTGTAGCAGGCCGACCAGGCCCCGGCGAACAATTGCTCGGCTTTCGGGTGCGGCTGGGTGGCGGCGAACACATGGGCTGGCTGGGCGGAGCCTGGCGTCGACAGTTCGATGTCGAGGTTGCCGTTGTGGCCGCGCGAGGTGTTGCCGGCGCTGCTCAGGGTGGTGTGGGTCTTGCCGGTGGCCAGGACTTTTTCGATCTTGCTCATGGGTCAATCCTCAAGGGTGCGGTCAGGTTGTATGTAATGTCGTGTGCGCTTAGATCGCATCCGATGGAAATAATAGTCCTCCAGATCTCAATCGACGTCAAGCGGTATTTTCATGCCCGGACGACGGACGGTCGAAGCGAATGATGCCCGCTTATTCAGAAAGAAAAATGCCCCGAGCTGTTCAGGCTCGGGGCATCAGCATTGACGCGTGACCATGGATTTCGAGTGCAACAGGCGATCAGCTTTGCGGCACTACCCGGGCTTCGTTGCCGGTACCTTCGATATAAACACTCTGGCCTTTGCTCAGTGCGGCATTGACCGGCTGCGTTACCGATACCAGGACGCCGCTCTTGGTACGCACGATAATTTGCTGGGCCTGTTGCGGTTGATCGTATTTTTTCTTCTCGGCGTAGTTGCCACCCGCCGCACCCGCAAGGGCGCCAGCGACCATGGTGACATCTCGCCCGGTGCCCGAACCGATCAGGCTACCGATTCCCACGCCCGCGAGTCCGCCAAGGATGGCGCCGACGCCGCTGTCGTGGTTGGTCTGCATTTGCGTCATGGTGATCTGCTCGATTTTTCCTGAGCGGATTTCCATCTCGCCGGCGCCACCGCTGCCAGCATCGACGGCGGCGCAGGCGCAAAGCACTAGACTTACAAGCGTGATCGTTAACCAGGAAGCGATGTTTTTCATGTTGAACTCCATCATCCGGGGGAAGCAGTTCGTTCAAACGCATCAGTGCGCGTTTGACGAAGGAGACTAGCACAGGGCCCTCGACGCGCTGCCCTGTGGCGGCGGGCCTGGCTGTACTGCCGGATACGCTCACTGAGGGGTGAGATAGACTCATACGGACTTATCACGGCAGGAGTGACACGCGTGGCAGGACTGCAATGGATTCGCTGATCACCGCCGCAGCGCAGGCGTTGGCGGCGGGCGATCCGCTGGGTGCGCTGGACCGGATCGCGCTGCGCGACGATGCGCCCGCGCTGGCACTGCGCGGTATCGCCATGGCGCAACTGGGGGATTTGGTGCGGGCCAAAGCGCTGGTACGCATGGCCTCGCGGGCCTTTGGGCCGAAAGAAGTCGTGGCGCGGGCACGCTGCACCGTCGCCGAAGCCGAGATCGCACTGGCCTCGCGGGATCTTGGTTGGCCGGTGAAGGCGCTGGAAGCGGCGCGGGTCACGCTGCAAGCCCACGGCGATCTTATCAATGCAGCCCACGCGCGTTATCTGGGCATCCGTCGCTTGTTGCTGATCGGCCGGCTCGATGAGGCCCAAGGGCAACTCGTTGACCTGGACCCGGCAACGTTGCCGCCACCCTTGCGGGCGACCCATGAGCTGGTCGTGGCAGGGATCGCGATGCGCCACCTGCATTCACAAGCCGCACGGGCCGCGCTCGCCAGGGCCGAACTCGCCGCGCAACTCGCCGGCATTCCCGCGCTGTCTGCAGAAGTCGAAAGTGCATCCTCCATTCTCAACAGCCCCGCCGCGCACCAGCTCGTGCGTGGTGAAGAACGGCCTCTGTTGCTGGACGAGGTGGAAGCGCTGCTCGCCTCGACTTCACTGGTGGTGGACGCTTGCCGCTATGTCGTGCGTGGCGCGGGCATGTCGGTTTCCCTGTCCAGGCGTCCGATCCTGTTTTCCCTGGTGCGAGCACTCGCCGAGGCCTGGCCGGGCGATGTGCCCAGGGAGACCCTCATCGCCCAGGCCTTTCGGTTGAAACTCAGTGATGAATCCCATCGAGCCCGGCTGCGGGTTGAAATCGGACGCTTGCGCGCGGCGTTGAAACCCTTGGCTACGGTGATCGCCACCCGACGCGGGTTCACATTGGTTGCTCAGGTTTCACCAGACGTGGTGCTGCTCACGCCACCGGTCGAAGAAAAGTATGCAGCGGTATTCGCCTTGCTTGGCGACGGCGAGTCCTGGTCGAGTTCGGCCTTGGCCCTGGCGTTGGGTAGCAGCCAGCGCGCAGTGCAACGCGCGCTCGAAGCGCTGGCAGCCAAGGGCAAGGTGCAGTCGTTCGGACAGGGACGGGCACGGCGCTGGGTGACCCCGCCGGTGCCCGGTTTCGCGACGACCTTGTTACTCCCGGTTCCGCTGCCCGGTGGCTAGGATGATCCCGTCAACCCCTTTGGAGGAACACCGAGATGAAACAGTCAGCCGCCGAAATTGTGCGTGAATATGGCCCCTTTGCCGACGTCGATGATGTGCACGGCGTCACCTGGGACGGCCGGCAGGTGTGGTTTGCAACCACCGACAGGCTCTACGCCCTGGACCCCGAGAGTGGTCGTACGGTGCGCTCCCTCGATGTTGCTGCGCATGCCGGGACCGCCTTCGATGGTAAGCATCTGTTCCAGATTGCCGAGGACCGCATCCAGAAAGTCGATCCTCGTACCGGAGAAGTCCTGGCCACGATCCCGGCCCCCGGCGGTGGCAACGATTCGGGGCTGACATGGGCCGAAGGCTCGCTGTGGGTCGGCCAGTACCGCGAACGGAAAATCCACCAGATCGACCCCGAGACCGGGACTATCCTGCGTACCCTGCAATCCAACCGTTTTGTCACGGGGGTGACCTGGGTCGAGGGCGCGCTGTGGCATGGCACCTGGGAAGACGAGGAGAGCGAATTGCGCCGGGTCGACCCGAACACCGGCGAAGTGCTTGAAAGCCTCAGGCTGCCGGACGGCATCGGGGTGTCGGGGCTGGAATCCGACGGTGGCGAGCGGTTTTTCTGTGGGGGCGGCAGCAGTGGGCGGCTGAGGGTGGTGCAGCGGCCTTGATGGGTTGATTGTGATCGTTCCCACGCTC
>NZ_APIO01000180.1:0-6010 GCF_000408945.1 Pseudomonas sp. G5(2012) | reverse complement strand
CCGTCGATTGGGTGATCAGCTTCGCTGAGGGCACGCCGGAGAACTTGCTGCGCGAGGTGAAGCCGGATGTGCTGGTCAAGGGTGGGGACTACGGGATTGACCAGGTGGTCGGTGCGGACATCGTGACCGCTTACGGCGGGACGGTGAAAGTGCTGGGGTTGGTGGAAAACAGTTCCACGACTGCCATTGTCGAGAAGATCCGCAAGTCCGAATGACACAGCCCTTCTCCTGATCATTCCCACGCTCTGCGTGGGAATGCCACTATGGACGCTCTGCGTCGGCTGTTGGGGCGCTCTGCGTCCCGGGCTTGCACGTGGGAACGATCAGGGGCGCGCAGCCTTACGCGGTACTATCTTCTTCAGCAGTTGCTTGGCCTTGCCACGCAACCGCGCCAATCCCGAATCCTTCGTTGGCGGCGTCAAGCCCTGCTGCCGTACCCAGTCTTTCCAGCGAATCCGCTCATCTTTCACCAGCCAACCTTCCTGCCTGGCAAAGCTTTCGGCCAGGTACAGTCCACGGGTGCTTGCTGGGTGCAGTTGATCCTTTTTCAAGGTGTAGAGCTCGGCCAAGGGATGGCCATCCTTCAACGGCATCAGGTACAGATCCGGGCGCTTGCGATCCAGGCGGGCCACCAGTTGATCGCCTTCCAGTCGTTCGTCGACGTGAAACAGGCTCAGGGATTTGGCTTCCTTGGGGACCTCCAGGCGTAAATCGTAAATCAATTGCAGCGATGCGGTCGGCAAGTGCACATAGGCCCGAGGCCGTTCGATCAGTGGCAGGTTGGCGCAGCGCACCGGACGCGCCGAGCCGGACAGCGGCGACAGGCGAAACGGCAGGGCTTCGCGGTAGTGCAGTGCGCTCGAATAGGGGGCGGGTAACCAAGTGTCGTTGAAGCGCCCACCGAGCCAGCCTTCCGGGGTTTCCAGCAGGCACTCTTCGGCGATTTCCTGAATGGCGGTGTGCAGCGGCAAATTCAGCTCATGGGCGGGCACGTAGCCGGAAATCAGCTTGAGCACCACGTCGCCGCGATCCTGCCGCCGTTGACGCACCAGCACCCAGTAATCGCGATTCTGCCAATGCAGTGTCAGGCGTACAGAGACCCCAAGGTTGGCCAATTCAAGGGAAAACCGTTCCTTATCGGCGACGCTCACCGGGCGTCGACGCTGCAGGATCTGGGCGAAATTCAACGGTCTCCCGACGCTCTGATAACTCAGGCCTTCGGGAGTCGCTTCGACGAATAACGGCAGGGTCTTGAAGTTGCTCGGGTTCTTTCTAATGAGCGTACGCGGCATGTCGGCTCCTGCTTTAGGCCGCGTGAGGCGGCATCAGTTGCTACGTAGGACCTGGGCAACGGTCGCCACGTTATGGGCGAGGTGCAGCGGATTGATCGTTCCAACGATAGCGCTGGCCACACCGGGATGTTCGAACAACAATTGGAAACTGGCGCGCACCGGGTCCACCCCTGGACTCAGGCACACATGACCGCTGGCGAGGGCTTTTTTGACCAGAATGGCTTTGCCATGAGCAGCAGCATAGTCAATGACCGCTTTTTCGCTTTGCTCGTTCAGATTGTAGGTGACCATTGCGCAATCACCTTGCTCCAGCGCCTTCAAGCCGCCTTCGACTGTCTTGCCGGAAAAGCCAAAGCCACGGATCTTGCCTTCGGCCTTGAGCGCGGCGAGCGTGGCATAAACTTCGCTTTCAGCGAGGATCGCCAGGTCGTTGCCGTCGGAGTGCACCAGCACCAGGTCGATGAAGTCAGTCTCAAGGCGTTGCAGGCTGCGTTCGACAGAAAAACGGGTGTGCGCGGCGCTGAAGTCGTGACGGGACAGGCCGTCGGTAAACTCTTCGCCGACCTTGCTGACGATCACCCAATCCTGACGCTGACCACGCAACAACGGGCCAAGGCGCTCTTCGCTGCGGCCATAGGCCGGCGCGGTGTCGATCAGGTTGATTCCCAGGTCGCGCGTGAGCTTGAGCAACATCCGCGCTTCATTGTCGTCGGGGATCTGGAAGCCATTGGGGTACTTCACGCCTTGGTCGCGGCCGAGTTTTACCGTGCCCAGGCCCAGGGGCGATACCAGCAGGCCGGTGCTGCCCAGGGGACGATGCAAGTCGTGCAGAGTCGGTTGGCTCATGGCAGCAATTGCTCCCAGGCCGGGATGGCCATCGGCGGTCTTGGCAGTGGCGGCAAAGCGGTGACAGGACCCGGTTGAATGCCATCGCGGTCAAGGCTGGCGATGACGCGGTCGGCGAAGTCCGGCGCCAGGGCCAGCTTGGTTGGCCAGCCCACCAGAAGGCGACCTTCCTCGGCCACGAAGGCGTTGTCGGGACGTGTCAGCCCCGATTGCAGTGGTTCCGCACGGTCTACACGCAACGTTGCCCATCGCGCCGTGCTGAGGTCGATCCATGGCAATAACTGGCCAAGTTCTTTCTGTGCGGTGGCGATTTGTTCGGCCGGCTCACGATTCACGCCTTCGGTTTCGGCGATATCGCCGCCCAGGTACCAGACCCACTGGCCATCGGCCGCCGGGTGCGTGGTCACGGTAATGCGTGGTTTGGTTCCACCGCCCAGGCAATGGGCGTAAAGCGGTTTGAGGCTTGGGCCTTTGGCGATGATCATGTGCAGCGGGCGACGTTGCATGGCGGGCTGGGTCAGCCCCAACGCTTCGAGCAACGCCGCGGTTCCGCCTCCGGCGCTCAGGACGATGCGTTGGGCGCGGATTTCGCGCTCGTCCACCTTCAGGCCAACCAGCACGCCACCCTCCAGCAGCGGCTCGATCTTCTGGCCGGCGAGCAGGCCATCGCCCGCGAGGTCGGCCAGGCACTGGATCAGGCTTGGTACGTCGATCACCAGTTCCGCCAGGCGATAGACCTTGCCCTTGAAGCGTTTGTCCTGGAGGGCCGGCGGCAGTTGATCGCCCTTGACCTGATCGACGCGACCGCGCACGGCTTTGCTGGCGAAGAAGCTGGTGAGGTTGCCGGTGATCGTACCCGGGGACCAGAGGTAGTGCGCCTCGGACAGCAGGCGCACACCCGAAAGATCCAGTTCGCCATTCCCGGCCAGGGCTTCGCGCCAGCGACGCGGCATGTCGGCGATGGCTTCCGAGGCACCGGTCAGGGCGCCATGCAGAGCGTACTTGGCGCCACCATGGATGATGCCCTGGGACTTCACACTTTGCCCGCCGCCGAGGCTGGCGCTTTCCACCAGTACGGTCGAGAAGCCCTGGCGACGCAGGCGCGCATTCAGCCAGAGGCCGGCAACACCAGCGCCGACAATGAGAACGTCGGTGGAAATAACGGATGGCATGCAGCGACCTCAGTGTTCAAGACGAGGTCGCAGTATACAGAGCTCAGACGATCTTTTTCCTCAATGCCCTGCAGTCTTGGAGAACAGCTGAATCACCACAACCCCCAGCACAATCATCGCCATCCCCAGCATTGCCGGCACATCCAGCTTCTGCCCGTAGATGAACAACGCCGCGACGCTGACCATCACGATGCCCATGCCGGCCCATACCGCGTAAGCGACGCCCACCGGCACGCTGCGCACCACCAGGGTCAGCATCCAGAAGGCGATACCGTAGCCGACGATGACCAGCAGCAGCGGCAACGGCGTACTGAAGCCCTTGACCGCTTTCATCGAAACAGTGGCAATCACTTCGGCGCAGATGGCAATGGCCAGGTAGTAGTAAGCGGTCATGGTTCAATCCTCGTATGAAGTGTTGCTTGCTGAGTTCGGCATTCTAGAGATTCTCCAGATGCGGTAAAGTCATTACCTATCTGTTCAGAAGATGGGTTTGCCCTATGCAATGGAATCTTGAACAACTGCGGCTTTTCGTCGGTGTGGCGGAGCAGCGTTCGTTTTCTGCCGTGGCACGGGACCAGCGCAAAGCCCAGTCGGCGGTTAGCAGCGCGATTGCACTGCTGGAGGAAGACCTGGGCGTGAACCTGTTCGATCGCAGCAGCGGTCGCCAGCCGAAACTCACCGAGGCCGGCAACGCTTTGCTGGAAGAAGCGCGTGAAGTGCTGCGCCAATGCGAGCGCCTCAATGGCCGGGCGCTGGCGATGATGCGCGGCCAGGAAGCTCGCTTGCGCCTGGCACAGGACGAGGCCATGCCGTACCAGCCGGTTATCGAAAGCTTTGAAGCCCTGGCGGAAAAATTTCCCAGCCTTGAAGTGCAACTGACCAGCGCCGCCCAAGGCGATGTGGCGCGCAAACTGGTGGAGCGGCGGGCCGACCTGGGGTTGTTGTTTTATCACGATCAAATTCCTGAAGCCCTGGAACGGCGGGTGCTGGGCAGCGTTGAGATGGTCACGGTGTGTGGCGTCGGGCATCCGTTGGCGGCGAAGGCCGAAGTGAATTGCCAGGAACTGGCGCAGCATCGCCAGCTGCTGATGTCCACGCAGTCCAGCATTTACCCCGGCAGCGAACCGGCCAGCCCGCAGGTCTGGCGGGCCGACAGTTTTTACGTGATGGCCGAATGGCTGGTACGCGGCCTCGGCTGGGCCTGGCTGCCGCGGCACGTGGTGCAGTACTCGGCATACCAGGGCTTGATCGTCGAATTGGCCAGCGAATGGACCCCGCCGGCCTTGGTGGTTGAGTTGGTGTGGCGCCGCGATGAGCCACTCGGGCCGGCCGCTCAATGGTTGGCGGAGCGTTTTGCCGTGCATTTGCAGGCTATCGGTGAAAAAACCGATAAACTCCGCCGCCATGAATAGAACTCTCTACACCGCGCTGTTTTACCTGGGGCTGCCATTGGTGGCGATTCGTCTGTGGCTGCGCTCGCGCAAGGCACCAGCCTATGCCAAGCGCATCGGCGAGCGTTTCTCCTACGGGATGCCGACGATGAAGCCCGGTGGGATCTGGGTACATGCGGTGTCTGTGGGCGAAAGCATTGCCGCCGCGCCGATGATTCGGGCCTTGCTGCAGCGTTACCCACAACTGCCGATCACCGTGACCTGCATGACGCCGACCGGCTCGGAGCGCATCCAGGCGTTGTTCGCCAACGAACCGCGCATCCAGCACTGCTATTTGCCGTACGACTTGCCGTGCGCCGCCAAGCGTTTTCTTGATCGGGTCCGGCCGAAGCTGGCAGTGATCATGGAAACCGAGCTCTGGCCCAACCATATCCATCAATGCGCCAGGCGGGGGATTCCCGTGGCCCTGGCCAATGCTCGACTGTCTGAACGTTCGGCCAGGGGCTATGGCCGCTTCGGTAAGCTGACCGGGCCGATGTTGGGCGAGATGAGCCTGTTCGCGGTGCAGACCGAGGCCGAGGCCCAGCGTTTTCGTGAGTTGGGTGCGCGGGCGGAAACCGTTGAGGTCACCGGCTCGATCAAGTTCGACCTGACCATCGATCCGCAACTGTTGCAACGTGCAGCCGAGTTGCGCGGGCAATGGCAGGCCTTGGAACGCCCGGTGTGGATCGCCGCCAGTACCCATGATGGCGAAGACGAGGTGGTACTGGCGGCCCATCGCCAGTTGCTGGCGAGCCATCCCGACGCCTTGCTGATTCTGGTGCCGCGCCATCCCGAGCGTTTCAATGCGGTATTCGAACTGTGCCGCCAGCAGGGTTTTGCCACGGTGCGGCGTTCCAGCGCAGAAGCGGTCACCGCCGCCACATCGGTGCTATTGGGTGACACCATGGGCGAACTGTTGTTTCTCTACGCCCTGGCCGACAGCGCATTCGTTGGCGGCAGCCTGGTGCCTAATGGCGGGCATAACCTGCTTGAGCCGGCGGCTTTGGCCAAACCGGTGCTCAGTGGCCCGCACCTGTTCAACTTCCTTGAAATTGCCGCGCAGTTACGCAGTGCCGGCGCATTGCAGGAGGTTGAGGATGCACAAGGGCTGGCGGTGGCGGTGCAGCGGCTGTTCGAATTTCCGCGGGATGCGCAGCGGATGGCCGAGGCGGGGTTGAAGGTGATGCGCACCAATCAGGGGGCGTTGCAGCGGTTGCTGGATGGATTAGGCCGTTTAATTGACCGCTAACCTGTAGGAGCCGGCTTG
>NZ_APIO01000179.1:0-1614 GCF_000408945.1 Pseudomonas sp. G5(2012) | reverse complement strand
CGGCGTTTTTCAAGGTAGTTGTCGCGCCAACTGTTTTGCTATGCCGCTTTCTTACCGGTCTGCTGTACCCGATCCGGGTTCAGCAGCACCGTTCCTATCGGCTCCCAGTTGCGTGTTTTTCCAGACCATCGTTCAGGAGTTTTCTGGCGTGCCCGTTCATACAACTGGTGCCGCAGCACCAGGATCTGATGATCTTGCCCGCGATGGCGCTCTGACGGTGTGACGAAGCGGATCCGGCTGTGCCTGTGTTCGGTGTTATACCAGCGCATAAAATCCCTCACCCAAGTCCGTGCAGCGTCCAAGCTGGCGAAGCCTTCTAAGGGCCATTGCGGGCAGTACTTCAGTGTTCTAAACAGTGATTCCGAGTACGGGTTGTCATTGCTTACGCGCGGCCGACCGCGAGAGGGTGTGATCCCCAGCTCATACATTTTGCTTAACAGCGTCACCGATTTCATCGGCGCTCCGTTATCAGAGTGCAGCACTAACGGCTCACGCAGGCACTTCTCGCTGATCACGCTGCGCTGTAGCAGTGCAGCCGCTTTCTCACCACTTTCTTCTTCATAAACCTCCCAGCCCACCGCCTTGCGGCTGTAAATATCCTCGATCAAATACAGGTAGTAATACTTGCCGCGGATCGGCGATGGAAGATACGTGATGTCCCACGACCACACCTGGTTGGGCTTCTCAGCCGCATGTGTTGTCGGCATTACAACCCGCCGGGGTCGTCGGCTGCGGCCTCTATGGTGCTGTTGGCCGGCTGCTCGCAAGACGCGATAAAACGTAGTTTCCGACGCCAGATATCGCGCCTCGTCGGCCAAGCGCGGAACGATCTGGCTCGGAGGCAAATGGGCGTATGTCGGGCTGTTGCACAGCGCCACGATGGCGTGTCGCTCGATTTCGCTTAACGCATTACGCGGCTTGGGCCGCAAAGTGGTGGTGCGCGCATCGGCTTGCAGCTCCTGCGGCTGGGTCCAGCGCTGCAAGGTTCTGAGCGATAGTCCGACCTCTTGGCAGGCCCGTATTTTTCGGGCTCCCGCTACGATCGCTTCGATCAACCAGCCCACCAACAACTGCCGTTCCGGCAAAGAGGTCAGTTGTCCTCGTCGTCGGTCCCCCAGTAATCGTTGAGCTTTTTTCGCAGCACTAACAACGCTGCGGTTTCGGCCAATGCAGCATCTTTACGGCGCAGTTCACGCTCCAGTTCCAGGATCCGTTTCTTGTCTTTGCGCGTCTGTTCATGATCAGCCATTTTTTGCGCCTGAACAGCTTCTTGACCGCTGATACAGGCCTGACGCCAGGCATTGAGCTGTTCGGGGTAAAGGCCGTTTCGACGGCAATATTCGCCCAACTCAAGCTGAGTCAGACTGGCCGTTTCAAGGACAGCTGCAAACCGGGCTTCAGCAGACCATTTATCAGAAAGCAGTATGTCGTCGGGCACTTTACTTCCTTGGTTGGCCATCTTGCGCCAGAGGTACATCGATACATCGCTGACCCCTTCACGTCGACAAACTTCGGCCACGGTCAGGCTCAGCGGGGGAAGCAACATCTTGAGCAATGCAGCTTTACGTTCGGGTGAATAGTACGTCACAACCTATCTCTTTCCGCCCTCGGTGT
>NZ_APIO01000178.1:0-10675 GCF_000408945.1 Pseudomonas sp. G5(2012) | reverse complement strand
CCGCAGCAACGGATATGTACCCCGTAAATACCCCGGTAGGCTGTCCACCAAAGCACCCCTAGTCCGCTTTGACGATGAATGATTCCCCGCTCAATCCGATGATCCATCACAACTGGCGCAGTGGCGCAGTGAGATCGGGAGAATTGAGTGATGCACAGCATGCGAGAAAAGACCCAGGACGAACGTGATCTGCTTGAACGGGCACGCAGCCTGGTGCCGGCACTCAAGGCACGCACGGCGCAGGCCGACAAGGACTTGAAGGTGCCGGTGGAGAGCGTCGTCGAGTTGCAGTCCGCCGGCCTGCTGCGGGCCTTGCAGCCAAAGGCGTTCGGCGGTTATGAAGTGGACCCGCGCACCTTCTTCGAAATCCAGACCATCCTCGCCGAAGGGTGCATGTCCACAGCCTGGATCTACGGTGTGATGGGCGTTCACCCCTGGCAGCTGGCGCGTTACCCGATCGAGGCGCAGCGCGAAGTCTGGGCCGATGACCACAGCGCGCTGATTTGCTCGACCTATATGCCGGCGGCCAAGGTCACGGTGGTCGAGGGCGGTTACCGCATCAGCGGGCGCTGGGGTTTCTCCAGCGGCAGCGAACACTGCCAGTGGGTGTTCCTGGGCGGCATCCTGCCACCCGATGGCGAGATGGCCGCCGAGCACGGTACCTTCCTGCTGCCGCGTCACGACTATCAGATCGAACACAACTGGGACGTGATGGGCCTGCGCGGCACCGGCAGCCATGACATCGTGGTCGAAGATGTATTCGTCCCGGCCCATCGTGTGCAACGCACCAACAATTGGACCCTCGAAGCGACACCCGGGCGCCTGGTCAACACCAACCCGATCTACGCGATCCCGTTCGCCCAGGTGTTCTCCCGCGCCGTCTCGACCTCGGCCATCGGCGCCCTGCAGGGCGCGATCAACGAGTTCCGCGACAATGCCGCCAAGCACATCGGCAAGCACGGCGCCCGTACCGCTGAGGACCCGGTGGCACAGACCGCCGTGGCCGAAGCGATGGTCACCGTCGATAGCCTGCGCCTGGTGCTGGAGCGCAACTACGAGCACCTGATGACCCTGGCCCGTGCCGGCGAATACCCGGACACCGAGACCCGTCTGTTGTATCGCTACCAGTCGGCCTATGTGACCAACATCTGCGCCGAACGCGCCAACGATCTGCTGCGCAGCATGGCCGCTTCGGGTCTGTACAACACCAACCCGGTGGCACGACTGTTCCGCGACCTGCACCAGGCGCGCGGACACATCGCCAACAACTACATGGCCTACGGGCGCAGCTACGGCGCGGTGATGCTCGGCCTGCCCAACCCGGACCCTTACGTCTGAGGCGACGGAGCCTGTTTCGCCCCCTTGGGTTTCCACCTGTCCGTGATCCACGGCCAGGTGGTCATGAGTACCTGACCTATGAACAATTATCTTGCCCT
Source organism: Pseudomonas sp. G5(2012) (assembly GCF_000408945.1). NCBI lineage: Bacteria > Pseudomonadati > Pseudomonadota > Gammaproteobacteria > Pseudomonadales > Pseudomonadaceae > Pseudomonas > Pseudomonas sp. G5(2012). Next base: position 9,239 of record NZ_APIO01000178.1, on the reverse strand, counting down.
GCGCGTGGCGCGCGTGATCGAGGAAACCGCCGATGCGCGATCCCTGGTGTTCGACGTGCCCGAGCATCTAAGCGAACGTTTTCGCTATCAACCCGGCCAATTCCTGACCTTGCGCGTCCCTTTCGAGGACGGTTGGCTGCCCCGATGTTACTCATTGTCCAGCACGCCGTTGCTGGATGAGCCATTGCGAGTAACGGTCAAGCGCGTGCACGAGGGACGCGCGTCGAACTGGTTGTGCGGCGAGTTGCAGGCCGGGCAGAACCTTGAGGTGCTGCCACCGGCCGGGGTGTTCGTGCCACGCAGCCTTGACGGTGACTTGCTGCTGTTCGGTGGCGGCAGCGGCGTGACCCCGGTGCTGTCGATCCTGCGTTCGGCGTTGCTCGCCGGAACCGGCCGGGTCCTGCTGATCTATGCCAACCGCGATGAGTCCTCGGTGATTTTCAAGGACGAACTCAGAAGCCTGGCCAGCGCTCATCCGCAGCGCCTGCAAATCGTCCATTGGCTCGATTCGGTGCAGGGCATCCCGAGCGTCGGGCAACTGGCCGAGCTGGCGCGGTCGTTTATCGACGCCCAGGCGTTCATTTGTGGTCCGGGCCCGTTCATGGACGCGGCTGTCAGTGCGCTAAAAACCCTCGGCATGCCGGATCGCCGGGTGCACGTCGAACGCTTCGTCTCGCTGCCCGGCGAAGGTGAATTGCCGCAGGTGACCAGCAGCGAGGCGGCCGTGGCCGCGCAGTTGGCGGTGCGCCTGGATGGCGAGGATCACCAACTGGCCTGTGACAGCGGCGAAACCGTGTTGGCTGCCATGGAGCGCGCCGGCCTGAACCCACCCAGCGCCTGTCGTGTCGGTGGCTGCGCCTCGTGCATGTGCACCCTGGAAAGCGGCGAGGTCGAACTGCTGCACAACGATGCACTGGACGCGGGCGATCTGGCCGAAGGCTGGATCCTTGCCTGCCAGGCGGTGCCCACCAGCGCACAACTGCGTATCCGCTTTCCCGATTGATGCCCTCCATGTTGCCAAGCACGAGCCCACGATGAATCAGAGCCTGAACCTTGCCGCGCCCCTGAGCGCTGCCCCTGCCACCCTTGCCCAGTTGGTCTTCAGCAGTGCCGAACGTTTTGCCGGGCGCACGGCCATTGAAGAACACGGCCAATGCATCGACTACGCCGATCTGCCCGATCGCGTCATGGGCTTCGCCCGGGGCTTGATGGCCCTGGGTATCCAGGCCGGTGACCGGGTTGGCGTCTGGGCGCCAAACAGTGGCGACTGGATCCTCGCGGCGCTGGGCACTCAGTGCGCCGGTGCGGTGCTGGTGCCGATCAACACGCGCATGAAGGGCCTTGAGGCCGCGGATGTGCTGGAGCGCAGCGGTTGCCGGGTGTTGTTTGTCCAGCAGCGTTTTCTCGACGTCGACTACCCGGCGCTGCTCGCACCTCATCGGCCGGCCAGCCTCGAACATCTGGTGATCATCGATGGCGACACGCCGGAGCAGCCTTCGGACCTGACGCTTGCACAGTTCCTGCAGGGTGCCGCGACTATCGATGCCGGCAGCGCCAAGCGCCGTGCAATGGCGGTCGGCCCCGAGGCCATGTGCGACCTGTTGTTCACCTCCGGCACCACCGGCAAACCCAAGGGCGTCATGAGTGGCCATGGCCAGAACCTGCGGGCCTTCACCGAATACGTCAGGGTCCTCGGCCTGGTACCAGAGGACCGCTACCTGATCGTCAATCCGTTCTTTCATGCCTTTGGCTACAAGGCCGGTTGGCTAACCTGCCTGATCGGCGGGGCGACCATCCTGCCCCATGCGGTGTTCGATGCCGAACAAGTGTTCCAGCGCATCGCCCGTGAGCGCATCAGCGTCCTGCCCGGTGCGCCGACCCTGTATCTCTCGCTGCTGGCCCATCCGCAGCTCAAGCAGACCGACCTGTCGAGCCTGCGAATCGCGGTGACCGGCTCGGCGAGCATCCCGCCGAGCCTGATCGAGCGCATGCGCAATGAGCTGGGATTCGCCGTGGTGACCACCGCCTACGGCCTGACCGAGTGTGGCGGACTGGCGACCATCTGCGATCCACAAGATTCAGCGCAGGTGATTGCCGGCACCAGCGGCCGGCCGATCGCCGGCACCGAAGTGAGCATCCGCGACCCGCACAACCAGGCGCTGGACGCGGGGCAGACCGGTGAGATCTGCCTGCGTGGTTTTCACATCATGCAGGGCTATTTCCAGAACCCTGAAGCGACCCGCGAAGCCATCGACGCCGAAGGTTGGCTGCACACCGGCGATGTCGGGCGCCTGGACGGGGCGGGCAACCTGATCATCACCGATCGCTTGAAGGACATGTTCATCGTCGGCGGTTTCAACTGCTACCCGGCGGAAATCGAGGCAGCGCTGATCAGGCACCCGGCCATTGCCCAGGTGGCGGTGATCGGTGTCGCCGATGAACGCATGGGCGAAGTCGGGTGTGCCTGTGTAGTGCTGCGTGAAGGACGAGAGCTCGACGAGGCGCAATTGATCGCCTGGAGCCGGGAGCAGATGGCCAATTACAAGGTGCCGCGCCAGGTGCGCTTCCTCAATGCCTTGCCATTGAACCCGTCGAGCAAGGTGGCGAAGAACGAACTGCGCGCGCTGGTGGCCAATAGCGCCCAGGCATGAGGCGCACTCATCTCACCAAACGGACGATGTGCGCGGCATCGGCTTTTTTCATGCTGTGGCGACACCAGAAAAAACAACAACAAAAGGAGAGGAGCATGTTCACGGGAAACACTGTCGCGCGCCATTCGGGAGAGTTGAGCGTTGGTCGCTGTCTGTTGGCAACGGCCATCACCATCGCCAGTGCCACGACCAGCGCCGCACCGAGCATCGAACTGGGGGAAAATACCACCCTGGATTCGTCGCTGACGGTCAACTACACCGCCTCCATGCGTACCGCCAAGCAGGCGAGTCAGTACCTCAACGATCCGAACAACGACGACGGCACGCGCAACTTCAAGCGCGGCTCGTTGATCAATAACCGCCTGAGCCTGTTCGGCGAACTGCAGCTCAAGCACGACAACCTTGGAGCGGTGCTGCGTGGCAGCCAGTTCTATGACGATGTCTATAACCAGAAAAATGCCAACGATTCGCCGCAGACGGTGAACAAGACCGGGCACAACGATGGTTTCAGCGACGAAACCCGCAGGCTCAGTGGCAGCATGGCGCGCCTGCTCGATGCGTATGTGTATGGCAACTTCGAGCTCGGCGAGACCCAATACCTGTCGCTCAAGGCCGGGCGGCATCTGGTGGCCTGGGGCGAGAGCCTGTTCTGGCCCAACATCAGCCAGGGCCAGGCCCCGGTAGATGCGACCAAGTTCAACGTGCCGGGTACCGAGGCCAAGGACTCGTACTTGCCGGTAGGGCAGGTGTCCGGGTCGTGGTCGCTGAACGAAGACCTCGCGCTGGTGGGCTACTACCAGTACGAGTGGGAAAAGACCCAGCTCAATCCCGTGGGCGACTACTTCGGCAGCGACACCTTCGGTCCCGGTGCCGAGTTCTATCGCCTGGGCAGCGGGGTGGTCAACAGCCTGCCCAACGGCCTGGCGGTCGGTTATGCCGGTGAAAAAGACGCCAGCGACAGCGGCCAATGGGGCCTGGGCGTGCGCTACCGGATCACCGAGAACACCGAAGTGGGGCTGTTCCATTACCGCTATAACGAGCGCATCGGCTCGATGTTCTTCGACTTCACCGGCACCACCCAATACTCTTCGCTCAAGGGCATCGGGCACGACGGCACCGCGCCGTCCTATCGCCTGGGCTACTTCGAAGACGTCAAGCTGACAGGTGTCAGTTTCAGCTCCAAGGTCGGCGATTCGGTGCAGTACGCCGGTGACTTGAGCTACCGCGATGGTGCCTCGGTCTACCTCAACAACGGCGCGCCGACCACCGGGCAGATCTGGCAGGGCAACCTCAACGCCATGTACATCCTGGGGCCAAGCCTGCTCGCCCAGCAGACCACCTTCATGGGTGAGGTGGTGCATCAACACATCGACGGGGTCGACAGCCTGACGATCACCGGTGGCGGGGCCGGCGTGGACGGCACCTTCGACCAGTTCGAATCGAAGACCCAGACCCGTGGCTCGACCCTGTTCGGCGTCGGCGCCTACATGGATTACCCGTCCATCGCCACCGGCCTGGACCTGAGCACCAAAGTGGTATGGACGCAGAACGTCGACGGCAGCGCCTATCAGGGCCTGGGCCGCGACGAGAAGCGCCTGACCGTGGGTGGCGACTTCAAGTACCTGGGCAACTTCCAGATCGGCATGACCTATGTCGCGTACCTGAGTTCGCCGGACGTTGCCCAGGGCCGACTGCTGGCTGACCGCGACTACCTGTCGCTCAACGCCAAGTACACCTTCTGATGATCATGGCTGCGTCGCGCGTCTGGCGACGCAGTCCCTCGTTTTTAGCCCGATAAAAATAAAGAGAGGCCTGTCATGAATCCTCGTCCGACCCCATCACCGTTCAGCCCGATCACCATTGGCCCACTGACCCTGAAGAACCGCTTTATCAAGTCCGCCACCAACGAGGGCATGAGTGCCCAGAGCGTGCCGTCCAAGCAACTGGTCAAGCTGCACTCGGCCCTGGCCGCTGGCGGCATCGCCTTGACTACCGTGGCCTACTGCGCGGTGAGCAGCGATGGTCGTACCTTGCCCAACCAATTGACCCTGACCCAATCCAGCCTGCCGCACTTCAAGGCCCTGACCGAGGGTGTGCACCAGGCCGGTGGCCTGGCCAGCGCGCAGATCACCCATGGCGGTTGCTTTACCTTTATCCGCGAGCGCTCGACCAAGCGTCCGCTGTCGGCCAGCGGCGGTTTCAACAAGATAGGCCTGATGAGTGGCATGTTCCTCAAGCAGGCGATGAACGAATCCGACATGCAGCAAGTGGTGCGCGACTTCGCGCAAGGCGCACGCCTGGCACGCCAGGCGGGATTCGATGCCGTGGAAATCCACATGGGCCACGGCTACCTGCTGAGCCAGTTCATTTCGCCGATGTACAACAAGCGCCGCGACCAGTACGGCGGCAGCCTGGAAAACCGCCTGCGCTTTCCGCGCCGGGTGCTGCGGGCGGTGCTGGATGCGGTCGGCCACGACATGGCGGTGATCTGCAAATACAGCGTCACTGAAGGCGTGCGCGCCGGTAACAGCGCCGAAGACGGGGCGAAGATTGCCCGCATGCTGGAAGAAGAGGGCGCGCACTTGCTGGTGCTCAGCGCGGGTATGAATGCCGAGTCGATCACCACCATGTTCGGCTCCTCGTTCCCCAAGGAAAACCGCGTGCAGCAGAAGAACAAGATCATTGCCCTGGCGATGGCCATCCAGCGGCGCAAGGAGCCGACGGTGGAATTCCGTGAGCTCTATTTGCTTGAGCATGCGCGCAAGGTGCGTGCGGCGGTGAAAATGCCGTTGGCTTATCTGGGCGGTGCCAAGAGCCTGGCGAGTATCGAAAAAATCATGGCCGAGGGCTTTGACCTGGTCGCCATGGGCCGGGTGTTGCTGGCCGAAAATGACTACATCAACAAACTCGAAAGTGGCGCCAGCCGCGACTCGATCTGCACCGCCTGCAACCGCTGCGTGGCGATGATGTACACCCCGGGTGGGACGTCTTGCGTACTCGGCCAGCCCGGTGACGCGATATTGAACAGCCAGAAGGCGGCAGATCGCTAACAACCCAGGCAACCAATACACCACAAACCCTGTGGGATCGCCGCACCGCCGCTCCCACAGGTTTTGTGGTGCTTGTCGATCAGCCGTTCTGCAGGAAGTCGATGCAGCTGCGGTTGAACAGTTCGCGGTGTTCCACCTGGACCCAATGCCCGCAGCGGTTGAGCACAATGAAGCGGGCGTTCGGCGCGCCGTCGATGATGCGTTGGGCGCCACTGACCGGGTTGAAATGATCGTTGGTGCCCCAGAAGCCCAGGATCGGGCACTGAATTTCACCCAACTGCGCTTCCATGTTCGGCACCATCATCGTACTGAACAGGTTCTTCGGCTGGGTCACCGCCACCGCCACGCGTTCCTGCAGCAGGCTTTCCGGCAGGATCGAGTCATCGAACAGCTGCAGGCGCATCATGCTGCGCATCTCCTCCATGCCGATGGGGCCGGCGCTGAACAGGCTGACCATGCGCACGATACCTTCCATCTTGAAGTAGGTTTCCCGCTCTTCGACACCACCGGGTGCCAGCAGAATCAGGCTCTGAACCAGTTGCGGCAGGCGCAGGGCCAGACCCAGGGCGATCGCGCCACCCAGCGAATTACCCAGCAGCGTGCAACGTCGCACACCGACCGACTCCAGGAAAGCCGCCACGCAATCGACGAAGAACTCCAGGTTGTACTGCACGTCCTCGGGTTTGTCCGAACGACCGAAACCGGGCAGGTCGAGCACCAGGTTGCGATAGCCCGCGGCGACGAATTGCGGGTAGTTGCCCTTGAAGTTGCTGAAGCCACTGGCACCCGGCCCGCTGCCGTGCAGCCACAGCACCACGGGGCCTGCGCCCTCATCCAGATAGTGCAGGCGCAGGCCGTTGGGCAGGGTCGCGTAATGGCCGACGGGCAGGGGCAGGTCTACGGGTTGGTTCATGGGGTTCTCCATTGTCTGCGGATTCATGAGGCACAACCGCGCCAGGCGCTGCAGCGGATCGAAGGGGAAACAGCGCCTGGCGAGTTGCGCGCCTTGCGAATGCTGGGCGTAGACGGGGGTGTTCACATCGTCCGTTCAGACCACGTGGCGCTAGTCCCATCGGACGATGTGTGCCCGGGGCCTTGCCGCTAATCATGCAAGTGACGGCTCCATTGCAGCGGGCCGCAGCGTATTCGCAGACTTGGAGATTGCTATGAAGTTACTCAATAAAGTCGCCTTCGTGACCGGCGCCGCGCAGGGCATGGGCCAGGCCATCGTGCGCGGTTTTGTCGCCGAAGGCGCCAAGGTGGTGGCTGTCGACCTGAACCAGGCAGCCCTGGCCGAGAGCCTGGCCGACCTGGGTGAGAAAGTACTGGCCCTGGCCTGCAACGTCGGTGACGGCGCCTCCGTGGCCGACGCCATGGGCCAGGCCGAGCAGCACTTCGGCGGCCTCGACATCCTAATCAACAACGCGGGCGTGGGCGCGCTGGACAGCTTCCTCGAAACGCCGGACGAAAGTTGGGCGCGGGTGATCGGCGTGAACCTGGGCGGCACCTTCCTGTGCTGCCGCGAGGGCGCCAAGCTGATGGTCAAGGGCGGCCGCAAGGGCGCAATCATCAACCTCTCCAGCACCGCCGCACTGACCGGTGACGGCCCAAGCCATTACTGCGCTTCGAAAGCCGGGGTGATGGGCCTGACCCGTTCGATCGCCCGTGAGTTGGCTGCCAGTGGCATACGCGTCAACACCCTGGTGCCTGGGCCGACCAACACACCGATGATGGCCGGCATCCCTGACGACTACATGCAGGCGCTGCTGAAAAACGTGCCCCTGGGCCGTATGTGCGAGACCGACGAGATTGCCCGGGTCGCGGTGTTCCTGGCCAGCGAAGATGCCAGTTTCATGACCGGGCAGAACATCGCCGTCAACGGCGGCATGGCCTTTATCTGATCAGGGAGTCACCCATGAGCAAGCGTCTACAAGGAAAAATCGCCTTCGTCACCGGTGCCGGTTCCGGCATCGGCGAAGCCACCGCATTGCGGTTCGCCGAAGAGGGCGCCACGGTGGTGCTGTGCGGGCGTCGCATCGAGCCCCTGCAGGGCGTGCAGGAAAAGATCCATGCCCAGGGTGGGCAGGCCGAGATCGCCGTCGCCGATGTCAGCGATGAACAGGCCTACGTCGGTGCGCTGCAAGCCACCGCGCAACGTCACGGGCGCCTGGACATCCTGGTCAACAACGCGATGGCCTACACCTGGGGCGGCATCGACACCATGACTACGGCCGACTGGCACGCCAATTTCGCCACCACCGTGGACGGCACCTTCTGGGGCACTCGCACCGCGATGCAATTGATGAAAGCGCAGGGCGGCGGTTCGATCGTCAACATTGCTTCGATCTGCGGCCTGTTCGGTACGGCGTGGATGGCCGGTTACTCGGCGGCCAAGGCAGCGGTGATCAACTTCAGCCGCGCGGCGGCCAGTGAAGGTGCACCGCACAACGTCCGCTGCAACGTGATCATTCCCGGTGTGGTCGACACCCCGGCCACGGCCGGCATGTTGGCCGATGCCAAGACCCGCAGCAACACGGAAAAAGTCATCCCGATGAAACGGGTCGGCCTGCCGGTGGAGTTGGCCAACGCCATTGTGTTCCTGGCCAGCGACGAGGCGTCGTATGTCACCGGCGCGAGCCTGGCGGTGGACGGCGGACGCGGTTCGGACCTGTACACGGTGCTCGACTGATGAACCAGGACAACGACAGCTTGCTTGAGCGCATCGACCGCCTGGAGTCGCTGGACGCGATCCGCCAACTGGCCGGCAAGTACGCCCTGGCCCTGGACATGCGCGACATGGACGCCATGGCCAACTGCTTCGCCCCGGACGTGCGGGTGGGCCGCGACAAGAGCGGCCGCGCGCACCTCAAGGCGTGGCTGGACGAAACCATGCGCAAGCAGTTCCACGGCACCTCCCACCACTTGGGGCAACACATCATCGAGTTCAGCGATGCCGATCACGCCACGGGCGTGGTCTATTCGAAGAACGAACATGAGACCGGTCCCGAGTGGGTGGTCATGCAAATGCTGTACTGGGACGACTACGAGCGGATCGACGGGCGCTGGTGCTTCCGTCGCCGCTTGCCGTGCTACTGGTACGCTAGCGACCTGAACAAACCGCCAATCGGCGGCCTGAAAATGCGCTGGCCAGGGCGGGAGCCTTACGCCGGTACCTTCCACGAGCTGTTTCCGTCCTGGGATGCCTTCTGGGCGCAACGCCCGGACAAGGATGCCTTGCCGCAGATCGCCGAACCTGCACCGTTGGAGGGTTTCCTCGCCAATCTGCGTCGGGGGGCGGGTGATCCGAAGATTCGGGTGCGTTGAAAACCGTGGTGGGACTGGATTGGGTGCATATCCGTTGCTGCGGTAACGGCCACCTAGGTTCTGCCCTTACTGTAGGAGCGAGCATGCTCGCGATGAACCTGAGAGCGCCGAGGGGTGTCAAGTGCCCAGCGTCATCGTTGACGACCATCGCGAGCATGCTCGCTCCTACAATGGGTCGCCGCGCTGGGCCATCCATGGCCCAGCGCGGCTAAAC
>NZ_APIO01000177.1:0-19479 GCF_000408945.1 Pseudomonas sp. G5(2012) | reverse complement strand
AGCCTTTTGCTTCCTTTTTGGCGTTTGAAAAAGGGAGTCGCTGTAAAAGCGAAACCATAAGTGGCCGTTACCGCAGCAATGGATAGAAAACAATCTCCCACAACAAGCCTCGACCCGGCATGGATCAACGTTGGTAGAGGCTCAGGAGCTACCGCAGGCTGCGATCTTTTTCTTCAACCCCGCAGCAAGTTGCCCCAACTCAAACCCCCTCCCTTACCTCCACCAATTGCCCCAACCGACTACGCGTGCGCGCCAGGTCTATAGCGTCACCGCCCAGGCTTTCGCGCAGTGAGCGCTGGCCCAGCAATGTCAGGTGCTTGTCCTGGTCATACAAGACGTCGACCAGGTTGATGAATCGCTGCTGCGCGGCAATCGAGCAGTCGGCGAGGTCGGGCAGTTCGTCGATGATCCAGTGATCGAAGCGGCGACACAGCTCCAGGTAATCCATGACCGCTGTGGGGTGGTCGCACAGGTCGCTGAAAGTAAAACCGACGGCGCGTCCTTTGCAGAAGCGGGCCGATAGATGGCGAGTGCCGACGGCCAGGGCAATGGCCGGTCCGTTCGGCGCCGGCAGGTTCGATGCCTGGCGTTGCGCCAGTGTGGCGGGCCAGACGTATCGGCCCTGGGTGAACAGCTGGTGCGCATGGGTTCTGGCCTGGCTGCGATAGTCGTGGGGCCCGCCGACTTCCATGACGTGCATGCGCGCATTGATCAGCTCGATCACGGGCTTGAAGCGCGCATGGTAAAGCGGGTTGGGCAGCAGGCCTTCAGGCGGGTAATTGGAGGTGAGCAGCAGCAGGATCCCCCTGTGGAACAGCGCCTTGAACAGTCGCGAGATGAGCATCGCATCGCCGATGTCGTGGACGTGAAACTCGTCGAAACACAGCACCCGACAATCGCTCAGTAACTCATCCAGCGTGGTCGCCAGCGCATCCGGTTCGTTGCGATGGCTGAACATGCCCTCGTGCAGGCGGGCAAAAAAACCGTGGAAGTGCAGGCGCTGCTTCTGGGCAAGGGGGATCGCCTGGAAGAACCCGTCTAGCAGCCAGCTCTTGCCACGGCCAACTGCACCGTGCAGGTAAAGCCCGGGCAGTGTCTTGCCTGGCGTACCCAACAGTTTTGATGCGTGCTGCGCCATGCAGTCGATGACCCGTTGCTGGCTATGGCTAAGGGTATAGCCCTGGGAACAGGCCTGGCGATGAAAGTGGTCATGAATGCCCCTCGCATGCATGCAGTGGCGGTCAGGCCCGGTCGCTACCTTGCCAAAGAGGCTGCGCAGCGCCGGCCAGCGCGGTGTGAGTCGCGAATGCTTGGGTGGTCGAGCGGCCACTGTGATGTCCCCGTGATCTTCAGTCAGGCTCCTTGAGCCGCGGCGGCATAGTTTAACCAGTTGGGTAGTTTTGCTTCCAGTTGTGTCGTCGGTTTTGCGGGCGATGACGTCGATAAACGGTCGCTCATAACCAACGCCATTGGTCAACTAATTGCTAAGCAACCTAACTATTACGTTGACATTGGCTGCCTAGGCAGTAATATTTCGACATACATTCACTGCCTAGGCAGCTAATCGGTATTCAGATGAAGCATTTCACGCCAGACGATTTCCATAATTGCCACCTCGGCCTCCTGCTCGGGCGCGCTGCGCTGCTCAAGGACCGGATCATCGATACGCACATGGAACCCCACGGCATCACCGCGGCGCAGTTCAAGGTGCTGATCATCATGGCCCAGTTCGGCGTCGATTCGCCGGGTGAGCTGTGCCGGTACCTGTCCCTGGACAGCGGTTCGATGACGCGCATGCTCGATCGGCTGGAACAGAAAGGTTTCCTCGCCCGCCAGCGCTCCGAGGCAGACCGTCGGCAGATTCAGCTAGTGCTGACCGACGAGGGCCAGAAACTCGCCGATCTTCTGCCGGGCATCGGCACCGAAGCCATGAATGAACTGGCCGGAGCCATCACGCCGGAAGAACTGAAAACCCTGGAATCCATTCTCAAGAAAATCCTGGTAGCGGCCGGTGACTCGATCACCCTGCAGCGGTTAGGTGACCAATGAACGTGAAAACCTTGCGCACCGGCGTCAGCCTGCTTCTGTTGGCCATGGGCCTGGCCGGTTGCGCCAGTTACAGTGGCCTGACCACCGAAGGTGTCAGCCTTGATGCAAAAAACCTCAAGGCGGGGCAATCCCTCAGCGGCGTGACGCTGTCGCCGGCGGCCTGGCCGAAAAGCGACTGGTGGAAAAGTCTCGGCGATCCGCAGCTCGACGGTCTGATCCGCGAGGCCCTGCGCGACAGCCCCGACATGCAGATCGCCGACGCCCGCGCCCATCAGGCCAGCGCCGCGGCCTATGCCGCCGACGCCGCGCGGATGCCGACACTGGATGCCAGCGCCGGCGTCAGCCGTTCGCGTCTGGCCCGGGACCAGGACCCGCTGGGGCAGGGTGGCAATTACTCCACGGTGCGCAACATCAGCGCCATCTTCAATTACAACTTTGACCTCTGGGGCGGTCAGCGTGATGCCTGGGAAGCGGCGCTGGGGCAGGCCCGTGCCGCCGAGGTCGACCAGCAAGCCGCGCAGTTGACCTTGTCCGCTGACGTGGCCCGCGCCTACAGCGACCTGGGGCAGGCGCACATCGTCCATGACCTGTCCGCCGAAGACCTCAAGCGTACCCGGCAAATGCTTGATCTGAGCCAGCGCCGCCTGAGTTCGGGGATCGACAGCCAGTATCAGTTCCAGCAGACCGAAAGCCTGGAAGCCACCTCCGAAGCCAATTTGATCGATGCCGAGAAGCGCCTGCAAAGCGCCAGGATCGCGCTGGCCGTGCTGCTTGGCAAAGGCCCGGATCGCGGCAACGAAGTCGCTCGACCGAACATTCTCAAGCCGGGTGCCGTGGCCCTGCCGTCGGTGCTACCAGCCGAACTGCTCGGACGTCGTCCGGACCTGGTGGCTGCGCGCTGGCGGGTCGAGGCGGCGAGCAAGAATATCGATGCTGGCAAAACCCAGTTCTATCCGAACTTGAACCTCAGCGCCGCGGCCGGTGCCGAATCATTGCTGGGCGATGCGATGTTTGGTTCGGCCAGCCGCTTCTTCAATGTCGCACCGACGATTTCCGTACCGATTTTCGACGGTGGTCGACTGCGCGCCGACCTCGATTCCCGCGACGCCGACTACGACCTGGCGGTGGCGCAGTACAACAAAATCCTGGTCAGGGCGCTGGGCGACGTCAGCGACAGCATCAACCAGTTGCGTGACATCGGTCGCCAGATCGCGGCCCAGCAACACGCCACCGACATCGCCCAGGACTCTTACAACACCGTGGTCCAGCGCTACGGTTCCGGCATCGGTAACTATCTGGACGTGCTCAGTATTGAGCAGCAGTTGCTCCAGGCCCAGCGCCAATTGGCCAACCTGAATGCCGAGCAGATCGACCTGTCGATCCAGCTGATACAGGCGCTGGGCGGCGGTTTCCAGCCAGAGGCCATGGCCTCGGCCAATACCGCGCCAGCCACGCTGACCCAATAATTCAAGGAATTTGTCATGGCCACTGCCAATACAACGCCAACCACTGAAAACAACCCGGCCAATTCCGATTCGGGCAAGCGCAAGTTCATGCTGCTGGCCCTGGCGGTGGTGGTCGCGCTGGGCAGCGCAGGCGTCTGGGCCTATCACGAATTTTACGGGCGCTGGAGCGAAAGCACCGACGATGCCTATGTGAATGGCAACGTGGTGGAAATCACCCCGCTGGTTACCGGTACCGTCGTCAGTATCGGCGCCGACGATGGCGACCTGGTCCACGAAGGCCAGGTGTTGGTGAACTTCGACCCGAACGACGCCGAAGTCGGTCTGCAAAGCGCCCAGGCCAATCTGGCCCGGACTGTTCGTCAGGTTCGCGGTCTGTACAGCGACGTCGACGGCATGAAAGCCCAGGTCAACGCCCAGCAAGCTGAGGTGCAAAAAGCCCAGGACAACTTTAACCGGCGGAAAAATCTCGCCGTCGGCGGGGCGATTTCCCAAGAGGAACTGTCCCACGCCCGTGATGACCTGACCTCGGCGCAAAACGCCTTGGCCACCGCCCAACAAAAGCTCAAGACCACCGCCGCACTGGTCGATGACACGGTGGTTTCATCGCACCCGGACGTGATGGCCGCCGCTGCGCAATTGCGTCAGGCCTACCTCAACAACGCCCGAAGCACCCTGATCGCGCCGGTCACCGGCTACGTGGCCAAGCGCAGCGTGCAACTGGGGCAGCGCGTGCAGCCGGGGGAGGCGCTGATGGCGGTGATCCCGCTGGATCAATTGTGGATCGACGCCAACTTCAAGGAAACCCAGCTGCGTGACATGCGTATCGGCCAGCCGGTGGAGATCGAAACTGATCTCTACGGCAGCAGCGTGAAATACAGCGGCAACATCGACAGCCTTGGCGCTGGCACGGGCAGCGCGTTTGCCTTGCTGCCGGCGCAGAACGCCACTGGCAACTGGATCAAGATCGTGCAACGGGTGCCGGTGCGGATTCATATCAACGCCCAGGAGCTGGCCGAGCATCCCCTGCGCGTTGGCCTGTCGACCGTGGTCGATGTGAACCTGCGTGACCAGAGCGGCCCGGTGCTGGCGCAGCAGCCGCCGCAAAAGGCTTCGTTCAGCACCGCCATCTATGACCGCCAGTTGACCGAGGCCGATGCCATGATCACGCAATTGATCCACGACAACAGCGCCGCGGTGAGCAAGACCGCGCGTCGCTGACTCGCCAATCTGCCATCACACCAACCCCTGTGGGAGCGAGTCTGCTCCGGGCGGCGTTCCGAGGATAGCGTCCGGTCAGTCAACATTGGTGTTGGATGGGATACCGCTTCGCGAGCAGGCTCGCTCCCACAGGGTTAGCGGCGTCAGCCGAGTATCAAAGGATTCGCGATGAGCAATAACGCGTCATTCACGCCCCCCAGCCTGGTGCTGAGCACCATCGGCCTGTCGCTGGCGACCTTCATGCAGGTGCTCGACACCACGATCGCCAACGTGGCGCTGCCGACCATTTCCGGCAACCTGGGGGTGAGTTCGGAGCAGGGCACCTGGGTCATCACGTCTTTCGCGGTGAGCAACGCCATCGCGTTGCCGCTGACCGGCTGGCTGAGCCGGCGGTTCGGCGAGGTGAAGCTGTTCCTGTGGGCGACCGTCCTGTTTGTGCTGGCCTCATTTCTCTGCGGTATTTCCACATCGATGCCGGAGCTGATCGGCTTTCGGGTGCTGCAAGGCCTGGTGGCGGGACCGTTGTACCCGATGACCCAGACGCTGCTGATCGCCGTTTATCCGCCCGCCAGGCGCGGCATGGCCCTGGCGCTGCTGGCGATGGTCACGGTGGTCGCGCCGATTGCAGGGCCTATCCTCGGCGGCTGGATCACCGACAGTTACAGTTGGCCGTGGATCTTCTTCATCAACGTGCCGATCGGGATCTTCGCGGTCATGGTCGTGCGTTCGCAGCTCAAGGCGCGGCCGGTGGTGACCAGCCATCAGCCGATGGATTACGTCGGTTTGATCACCCTGGTCATCGGCGTCGGGGCGTTGCAGGTGATCCTCGACAAGGGCAATGACCTGGACTGGTTCGAATCGAGCTTCATTCTCATCGGTGCGGCCATTTCGGTGATTGCGCTGGCGGTGTTCGTGATCTGGGAAATGACTGACCAACACCCGGTGGTCAACCTGCGCCTGTTCGCCCACCGCAACTTCCGCATCGGCACCCTGGTGCTGGTGTTGGGGTACGCCGGTTTCTTCGGGATCAACCTGATCCTGCCGCAATGGTTGCAAACCCAGATGGGTTATACGGCAACCTGGGCCGGCCTGGCGGTGGCGCCAATTGGCATCCTGCCGGTCCTGATGTCGCCGTTTGTCGGCAAATACGCGCACAAGTTCGACCTGCGCTTGTTGGCGGGCCTGGCATTCCTGGCGATTGGCTTGAGCTGTTTCATGCGTGCCGGCTTTACCAGCGAAGTGGACTTCCAGCACATCGCCCTGGTGCAGTTGTTCATGGGCATTGGCGTGGCGTTGTTCTTCATGCCGACCCTGAGCATCCTGATGTCGGACCTGCCGCCGAGCCAGATCGCCGACGGCGCGGGGCTGGCGACGTTCCTGCGGACCCTGGGCGGCAGCTTTGCCGCGTCGTTGACCACCTGGATCTGGATTCGCCGTGCGGACCAGCACCATGCGTACATGAGCGAAAGCATCAGCACCTACGAGCCCGCAACCCGCGAGGCCCTGCATGCACTGGGTGGTGCGAGCAACCCGGCGTATGCGCAGCTCGACCACGTGTTGACCAGCCAGGCGTACATGCTCTCCACCGTGGACTACTTCACGTTACTGGGGTGGGCGTTCATGGGGTTGATCCTGATCGTATGGCTGGCGAAACCGCCGTTTGCGGCGAAGGCTGGGCCTGAAGCATCCGGCCATTGATGTAGCGGACAGATCGTTCCCACGCAGAGCGTGGGAACGATCAACTCAAGAAGAGGGGAAATCAAACGGTGCCAGGGCAAACCCGCTGTCGTCGACCTGCAACACCCAACCCTGTTTATCCCAATCCCCCAGCACGATACGCCTGGCTGCCAGATCGCCGATCTGCAACTTGTGAATGGCCGGACGATGGGTATGCCCGTGGATCAAGGTTTTCACGCCATATTGCTGCATGATCCGTGGAATCTCTTCGGGCGTGACATCGACAATGTCATTGGCCTTCATGCGCGTCTGCGCCCGGCTTTCACTGCGCAGCTTGCGTGCCAGCTTATACCGGGTGCTTAACGGCAGATGCCGCAAGATGAACAGGGTGATCGGGTTGCGCAGGTAGCGACGCAGCTTCATGTAGCCTTCGTCGCGGGTGCAGAGGCTGTCGCCGTGCATCAACAGCACGGGTTCGCCGTTGAACTGCACGACACTCGGATCTTTGAGCAGGGTGCAGCCGGCCTGTTTGCAGAACGCCTTGCCCAGCATGAAATCGCGATTGCCGTGCATCAGGAAAATGGCCGTGCCGCTGTCGCTCAATTCGCGCAGGGCCTGGCAGATGGAACGCTGGAAAGGGGTCATGGCGTCATCGCCAATCCACGCCTCGAAAAAGTCGCCCAGAATGTACAGTGCACTCGCCGAGCGGGCGCGCCCGGCGAGTAAATCCAGAAACGCCCGGGTAATGTCCGGGCGCTCCTCTTCCAGATGCAAGTCTGAAATCAGCAGTATCACTCAATGATCTCGGCTTTCTCGATGATCACGTCGTCTGCCGGTACGTCCTGGTGGCCGGCCTTGGAAGTGGTGGCCACGCCTTTGATCTTGTCGACGACGTCGGTGCCGGCGGTCACTTTACCGAATACCGCGTAGCCCCAGCCCTGCACGTTCTTGCCGCTGTGGTTGAGGAAGCTGTTGTCAGCCACGTTGATGAAGAACTGCGCGGAAGCCGAATGCGGCTCCATGGTACGGGCCATGGCGACGGTGTACTTGTCGTTGGAAAGACCGTTGTCGGCTTCGTTCTGGATGCTTGGGCGCTTGTCTTTCTTTTCTTTCATGCCAGGCTCGAAACCGCCGCCCTGGATCATGAAGTTACCGATGACACGGTGGAAAACCGTGTTTTCGTAGTGACCGGCTTTAACGTACTCGATGAAGTTGGCCACGGTGATCGGGGCTTTCTCGGCGTTCAGGTCCAGGACGATGTCGCCGTGGTTGGTGGTCAGTTTGACTTGAGTCATGATCGCTACTCTTTAAGGAATTCGTGGGTTTCGGGGCAGTACGGCCCCCAACCGGTTTGGCCAGCGCTGGCCAAGGTGCGCAGTTTAGCGTGACAGACACGAATTTCGAGGCTGTTTTTTCATTTACAGCCTATTAAATGCGACGGTTTACAGAGCGCGCTCTGTCAGGTACTTGACGGCATCGGCTATGATAGCGGCTTTGTTTTGTCCGGCCTTCATTACGGCCACGCACTTGTACGTTCAAGGATCCTATGAGCAAGCCCACTGTCGACCCTACCTCGAATGCCAAGACCGGCCCTGCCGTGCCGGTCAACTTCCTGCGGCCGATCATCCAGGCAGACCTGGACTCGGGCAAGCACACGCAAATCGTTACCCGTTTCCCGCCTGAACCCAACGGCTACCTGCACATCGGCCACGCCAAGTCGATCTGTGTGAACTTCGGCCTGGCCCAGGAGTTCGGCGGCGTCACGCACCTGCGTTTCGACGACACCAACCCGGCCAAGGAAGACCAGGAATACATCGACGCGATCGAAAGCGACGTCAAATGGCTGGGCTTCGAATGGTCCGGCGAAGTGCGCTACGCCTCGCAATATTTCGACCAGTTGCACGACTGGGCGGTGGAGCTGATCAAGTCCGGCAATGCCTATGTCGACGACCTGACCCCTGAACAGGCCAAGGAATACCGTGGCACCCTGACCGAGCCAGGCAAGAACAGCCCGTTCCGCGACCGCAGCGTCGAAGAGAACCTGGACCTGTTCGCCCGCATGAAGGCCGGTGAATTCCCGGACGGCGCACGCGTGCTGCGTGCCAAGATCGACATGGCTTCGCCGAACATGAACCTGCGCGACCCGATCATGTACCGCATCCGCCACGCTCATCACCACCAGACCGGCGACAAGTGGTGCATCTACCCCAACTACGACTTCACCCACGGTCAGTCGGACGCCATCGAAGGCATTACCCACTCGATCTGCACCCTGGAATTCGAAAGCCATCGTCCGCTGTACGAGTGGTTCCTGGAGAACCTGCCGGTGCCGGCCAAGCCGCGCCAGTACGAATTCAGCCGCCTGAACCTGAACTACACCATCACCAGCAAGCGCAAGCTCAAGCAGCTGGTCGATGAAAAGCACGTCAACGGTTGGGACGATCCACGCATGTCCACGCTGTCGGGCTTCCGTCGCCGAGGCTACACACCAAAATCGATTCGCAACTTCTGCGAAATGATCGGCACCAACCGTTCCGACGGCGTGGTCGATTTCGGCATGCTCGAATTCAGCATCCGTGACGACCTCGACCACAGTGCCCCGCGTGCCATGTGCGTGCTGCGTCCGCTGAAAGTCGTGATCACCAACTACCCGGAAGGCCAGGTCGAGAACCTTGAACTGGCATGCCACCCTAAAGAAGACATGGGTGTGCGCGTCCTGCCATTCGCCCGTGAGCTCTACATCGACCGTGAAGACTTCATGGAAGAGCCGCCAAAAGGCTACAAGCGCCTGGAGCCGAACGGCGAAGTGCGCCTGCGCGGCAGCTACGTGATCCGTGCCGACGAAGCGATCAAGGACGCCGATGGCAACATCGTCGAACTGCGTTGCTCGTACGATCCGGACACCCTGGGCAAGAACCCTGAGGGCCGCAAGGTCAAGGGCGTTGTGCACTGGGTGCCGGCCGCTGCCAGCGTCGAGTGCGAAGTGCGCCTGTACGATCGCCTGTTCCGTTCTCCCAACCCGGAGAAGGCCGAAGACAGCGCCAGTTTCCTGGACAACATCAACCCTGACTCGCTGCAGGTACTCACCGGTTGTCGTGCCGAGCCTTCGCTGGGCAACGCACAGCCGGAAGACCGTTTCCAGTTCGAGCGCGAAGGTTACTTCGTCGCGGATATCAAGGACTCGAAACCCGGTCATCCGGTGTTCAACCGTACCGTGACCCTGCGTGATTCGTGGGGCCAGTGATTCAAGGAAATAACGTGCTTACGATCTACAACACGCTCACCAAGAGCAAAGAAGTCTTCAAGCCGCTTGATGGCAACAAGGTGCGCATGTACGTGTGCGGCATGACCGTGTACGACTACTGCCACCTCGGCCACGGCCGTAGCATGGTCGCCTTCGACCTGGTGACCCGCTGGTTGCGTTTTAGCGGCTACGACCTGACTTATGTGCGCAACATCACCGACATTGACGACAAGATCATCAATCGGGCCAACGAGAACGGCGAGTCGTTCGAAGCGTTGACCGAGCGCATGATCGCGGCGATGCACGAAGACGAAGCGCGCCTGAACATCAAGAAGCCGGACATGGAGCCGCGTGCCACGGATCACATCCCGGGCATGCACGCGATGATCCAGACCCTGATCGACAAGGGGTACGCCTACGCCCCGGGCAATGGCGACGTGTACTACCGCGTCGGCAAGTTCATGGGCTACGGCAAGCTGTCGCGCAAGAAAATCGAAGACTTGCGCATCGGCGCACGCATCGAAGTCGACGAGTCCAAGCAGGACCCGCTGGACTTCGTGCTGTGGAAAGCCGCCAAGCCGGGCGAGCCGAGCTGGGAATCGCCGTGGGGCGCCGGGCGTCCGGGCTGGCACATCGAGTGCTCGGTGATGTCCACCTGCTGCCTGGGCGAAACCTTCGACATTCATGGCGGCGGCAGCGACCTGGAATTTCCGCACCACGAAAACGAAATCGCCCAGAGCGAAGCGGCCACCGGCAAGACCTACGCCAACGCGTGGATGCATTGCGGCATGATCCGCATCAATGGCGAGAAGATGTCCAAGTCCTTGAACAACTTCTTCACCATTCGCGACGTGCTCGATAAGTACCACCCGGAAGTCGTACGTTACCTGTTGGTGTCGAGCCACTACCGCAGTGCCATCAACTATTCGGAAGACAACCTCAAGGACGCCAAGGGCGCCCTGGAGCGTTTCTACCACGCGTTGAAAGGCCTGCCGAGCGTGGCGCCGGCCGGTGGCGAAGCCTTCGTCGAGCGTTTCACCCAGGTGATGAACGACGACTTCGGCACGCCGGAAGCCTGTGCGGTGCTGTTCGAGATGGTGCGCGAGATCAACCGCCTGCGCGAGAGCGATCTGAACGCAGCGGCCGGCCTGGCTGCGCGTTTGAAAGAACTGGCCAGCGTGTTGGGCGTGTTGCAGCTTGAAGCCGATGACTTCCTGCAAGCCGGCGCCGAAGGGCGTGTGGATGCAGCTGAAGTCGAAGCGCTGATTGCTGCGCGCCTGGCGGCGCGTGCCGGCAAGGACTGGGCCGAATCCGACCGTATCCGCGACCAGCTCACTGCCATGGGCGTGGTGCTGGAAGACGGCAAGGGCGGCACGACCTGGCGTCTGGCTGACTGATTGCTGCACCGGATGATCGTTCCCACGCTCTGCGTGGGAATGCAGCCCGGGACGCTCCGCGTCCCAAATCAAAAGCCGAACGCAGAGCGTCCGTTGAGGCATTCCTTTGCGGCGCGTGGGTACGATCAATTTTTGTGATGTTTGAGTTTTGTGTGCGAGGCAGATCCTCTGTGGGAGCGAGCCTGCTCGCGAAGGTCTCAAGCCGAGCACTGCCAGGGTGGATTGCGAATTACTCCGCCTGGCGAAGTCGCTTGTAAAGGGTATTGCGACTAACCCCCAACCGCCGTGCCAGATGCGAAATATTCCCCCCCACCGCCTGCAACTGCCGGTTCAAATCCTCGGCATCATCAAGATCCACCGCCAACGGCTCTGGCGTCTCCACTGGTTCCATCTCCAGATCGACAAAAAAATCATCCGGCAAATGCTCCGGCCGCACCGGTTGTTCCTCGGCCATGGCCAGCGCCACCTGCATCACGCTGCTGACTTGCCTTAAATTCCCCGGCCAGGGGTGACGGCTGAACAGTTCCAGCACCTCGCGACTCAATCCCGCCCATTGCGAGGGTTCACGATGCTGTTCCCACAAGCGTTTGAACAGCGCCTCTTTATCACTGCGCTCCCTTAATGGCGGCAGTTCCAGGGTCAGGCCACCAATGCGGTAGTACAAGTCCTCGCGAAAGCGCCCCAGTTGTACCTGCTCGCGCAACGAGCGGTTGGTCGCCGAAATGATGCGAATGTCCACCGGGAACAACTCGCTGCTGCCCACCGGTTGCACACAACGCTCCTGCAGCACACGCAGCAAGCGCGCCTGGGTTGGCAGCGGCATGTCGCCGATTTCATCGAGGAACAGCGTGCCTTTGTCGGCCTTGCGGATCAGGCCGATGCTGCCTTTCTGGTTGGCGCCGGTGAACGCGCCTTTTTCATAGCCGAACAGCTCAGACTCCACCAGTTCGGCGGGAATGGCCGCACAGTTCACGGCGATGAACGCCTGTTTGTTGCGCGAGCTGGCCTGATGCAGGGCTTTGACGAACACCTCTTTGCCGACCCCGGTTTCGCCGTGGATCAACAACGGAATGTCCTTTTCCAGCAGGCGCTCGGCCTGGCGCACGGCTTTTTCCACGCGGCTGTCGCCAAAATGCAGGGTGTTGAGGCTGATGGCGGCGGGCGCCGTGACGCTGGGTTCGGTGAACACCCGCGCTTGAACAGGTGCCATCTTTGGCCGCTTCAACAGGCACTGGAATCGATTGCGCCCGCAAGTCTGAAGCGAGAAGGGCAAGCCTTCGGGTTGATTGAGCAGCTCCAGCAAGGAAACCTTGAACAGACTCTCGACACTGACCCGCGACAAGCTCACGCCCAGCAGGTTGTCGGCGCGACGATTGGCGGACAGCACCTGGCCACTCTCATCGAAGATCAGCAACCCGGCCCACTGGCTGTCGAGATTGTTCAGGCCGGTGTTAAACGTCAGTTGAAAATGCTGGCCGTGGAACAGGTTGAGAATCAGCCGGTTTTCCACGGTCTGGCTCATCATCTTGACCATGCCCAGGGTATGGGAGGGCGGCAGGTAGCTGTCGCTGGACACATCCAGCACGGCGATGACCTTGCGCTCGGCATCGAAAATCGGCGCGGCGGAGCCGGTCATGAAGCGGTTGGCCTTGAGAAAGTGCTCATCGTGCTCGATGTGCACCGCCTGTTCGCAAGCCAGCGCGGTACCGATCGCATTGGTCCCGCTGCAGCGCTCCATCCAGCTGGCACCAGCGCTGAAGCCACGGGTCAGGCTCGGTTCGATAAACCGTTGGGTGCCCCAGGATGTCAGCACCTGGCCCTGATTGTCGGCGAGCATGATCAGGCAGTTGGAGTTACTGAGGATGTTTTCGTAGTACGGCAGGACTTCCTGATGGGTGGTCTGCACCAGGGAATGCTGGCTCTCCAGCAATTGCTTGATGCCTTCGGCGGGCAGTTGATCGAAGGCCGGGGTGCTCTGATGGTTGAGGCCGAAGGCGCGACAACGTTTCCAGGAGTCCTGGATGATGGCGTCGTGGGTCAGCGGCGAGGCGGATGTGACCATGGCAGTCAGTCTCTGAATCAGCATTTTTATTGTTGTTATAGGCACATGCTATCCCCTGTAGGAGCTGCCGCAGGCTGCGATCTGTTGATCTTGATTTTGAACAGCAAAATCAAAAGATCGCAGCCTGCGGCAGCTCCTACAGGGGGCGTGAACAGTGTGTAGATTGTTGTTCACTAATGTTCATTGTCAATCGTTGAACTGTTCAGTTGTTCAGTCCCGATTGTTCATTTGTGTTCAGCAATGAACGTGACCAGGTAGTCACTTTTAAGGATTCAGAGCCAAATCAACCACTTGTATTTTTTGGCACAGATGTCGCTATACCGCTCAGGTCGCTTGACTCCAAAAATAAAAAGGCCGAGCCATGTCATTAACCCTGGAGCATGTCAGCCGCACCGTCGAGGGCCAGACCTGGATCGACGATGCGTGCCTGCGTTTCGAACCCGGATCTTTCAATGTCTTGCTCGGGCGCACGCTGTCCGGCAAGACCAGTCTCATGCGCCTGATGGCCGGGCTGGACAAGCCTGACACCGGTCGCATCCTGATGAACGGCGTCGATGTCACCCAACGCCCGGTGCGCCTGCGCAACGTGTCGATGGTGTATCAGCAGTTCATCAATTACCCGACCATGACCGTCTTCGAGAACATCGCCTCGCCGTTGCGCCAGGCCGGTGTGTCCAATGAGCTGATCCAGAGCAAGGTGCTGGAAACCGCGAAGATGCTGCGCATCGAGAAGTTCCTGCAGCGTTTTCCGCTGGAACTGTCCGGTGGCCAGCAGCAGCGCACCGCGATGGCACGGGCGCTGGTCAAGGATGCCGAACTGATCCTGTTCGACGAGCCACTGGTCAACCTCGACTACAAATTGCGCGAAGAGCTACGCCAGGAAATGCGCGAGCTGTTCAAGGCGCGCCATACCATCGCCATCTATGCCACCACCGAGCCCAACGAAGCCCTGGCCCTGGGCGGCACCACCACCATTCTCCATGAGGGCCGGGTGATTCAGAGCGGCCGGTCGTCCGAGGTTTACCACCAACCGCAGACCGTGCTGGCGGCCGAGTTGTTCTCCGAGCCGCCGATCAACCTGATGCCGGGTCGCATTGCCGGCAACGAAGTGAGCTTCGCCAATTTCGTGCACTTCCCGTTGAACGTCGACTTGCGCCCGGTGGGCGAGGGCGAGTTCCGCTTCGGCGTGCGCCCCAGTCATATCTCGCTGGTGCCGAGTAACGACGATGACCTGGAACTCGCGGTGACCGTTGAAGTGGCGGAAATCAGCGGCTCGGAAACCTTCCTGCACGTGCGCAACGAGCATTTCCTGCTGGTGCTGCACTTGCCTGGCGTTCACGAATACGACGTCGATGCGCCGATCCGCATCTACATACCGACCCATAAACTGTTTGTGTTCGATGCGCAGGGGCGGCTGGTCCAGGCGCCCGGCCGGCGCGTCGCGAGGGTTGCCTGATGGCCGAAATCCGTTTGCAGAACCTCGCTCACAGCTATACCAGTACCCCGAGCGGCCCAGAGGACTACGCGATTCGCCAGATGGACCACGTCTGGGAACAGGGCGGCGCCTATGCCTTGCTCGGCCCGTCGGGCTGCGGCAAGTCGACTTTGCTCAACATCATTTCCGGCTTGCTCAGCCCGTCCCAGGGGCATGTGTTGTTCGATGGCAAAGCCGTCAACAACCTGACCCCGGAGAAGCGCAACATTGCCCAGGTGTTCCAGTTTCCGGTGGTGTACGACACCATGACGGTGTTCGACAACCTGGCGTTTCCGCTGCGCAACCAGGGCATGGCCGAGGCGAAAATTCACACCAAGGTGCGGGAAATCGCCGAGGTTCTCGACCTGCAAAGCCTGCTGAGCAAGAAAGCCAGCAACCTCACCGCTGACGAAAAACAGAAAGTCTCCATGGGCCGTGGGCTGGTACGCGATGACGTCTCGGCCATCCTCTTCGACGAGCCGCTGACGGTGATCGACCCGCACCTGAAGTGGAAGCTGCGGCGCAAGCTCAAGCAGATCCACGAGCAGTTCAACATCACCATGGTCTACGTCACCCACGATCAGTTGGAGGCCTCGACCTTCGCCGACAAGATCGCGGTGATGTACGGCGGGCAGATCGTGCAGTTCGGCACGCCGCGAGAATTGTTCGAGCGGCCGAGCCACACCTTTGTCGGCTATTTCATCGGTAGCCCGGGGATGAACTTGATCGAGGTCGAGGCGCAACCGGGGGGCGTCGGTTTCGCTTCGACGCATCTTCCGTTGTCCGAGGCCATGCAGAAATGCATCGCCGAATCCGAATGGCACACCCTGAAGGTTGGAATTCGCCCGGAGTTCATTCATGTCTGGGACGAACCTTTTGATGACGCGCTGCGTGCACAAGTCGTACACGTCGAAGACCTCGGCACCTACAAGATCATGACCTTGAACCTCGATGGCGTGCCGCTGAAAGTGCGCCTGGCCGAAGACAAACCGGTGCCCGAAGGCACGGCGTATATCAGTTTTCCGGCGCAGTGGCTGATGGTCTATGCCGATGATTTCCTGCTGGAGCCGCAATCGGTAGGTGAGGTGCAACCATGAACAAAGTGCAGAACAACAAGGCCTGGTGGCTGGTGCTGCCGGTGTTCCTGCTGGTGGCGTTCAGTGCGGTGATCCCGATGATGACCGTGGTCAACTACTCGGTGCAGGACATCTTCGACCAATCCAGCCGCTACTTCGTCGGTGCCGACTGGTACAAGCAGGTACTGCTCGACCCGCGTCTGCACGACTCGCTGCTGCGCCAGTTCATCTACTCGGCGTGCGTGCTGCTGATCGAAATCCCGCTGGGTATCGCGATTGCCCTGACCATGCCGACCAAGGGGCGCTGGTCGTCGGTGGTGCTGATCATCCTGGCGATTCCCTTGCTGATCCCGTGGAACGTGGTCGGCACCATCTGGCAGATCTTCGGTCGGGCCGACATCGGCCTGCTGGGGGCGAGCCTCAAGGCCATGGGTATCAACTACAACTATGCGGCGAACACCATGGACGCCTGGGTCACCGTGCTGGTGATGGACGTCTGGCACTGGACCTCATTGGTGGCGCTGTTGTGTTTCTCCGGGCTGCGGGCAATTCCGGACGTGTACTACCAGGCGGCGCGGATCGACCGTGCCTCGGCCTGGGCCGTGTTCCGCCATATTCAGTTGCCCAAGCTCAAGAGTGTGCTGTTGATCGCCGTGATGCTGCGCTTCATGGACAGTTTCATGATCTACACCGAGCCGTTCGTACTGACCGGTGGCGGGCCAGGCAATGCCACGACCTTCCTCAGCCAGACCCTGACGCAGATGGCGATCGGACAGTTCGACCTGGGGCCGGCCGCAGCGTTCTCGCTGGTGTACTTCCTGATCATCCTGTTGGTGTCCTGGCTGTTCTATACCGCCATGACTCACTCTGACGCCAACCGCTGAGGCCATCATGAGCATGAGAAAGCTTGTTCCACTGCTGATCTACATCCTGTTCCTGCTGGTGCCGATCTACTGGCTGCTGAACATGTCCTTCAAGAGCAACAGCGAAATTCTCGGCGGCCTGACGCTTTTCCCACAGGATTTCACCCTGGCCAACTACAAGGTGATCTTCACCGATCCAAGCTGGTACACCGGTTACATCAACTCGGCGTACTACGTGAGCCTGAACACGATCATCTCCCTGACCGTGGCATTGCCGGCGGCCTATGCGTTCTCGCGCTACCGTTTCCTGGGCGACAAGCACCTGTTCTTCTGGCTTCTGACCAATCGCATGGCACCGCCGGCGGTGTTCCTGTTGCCGTTCTTCCAGCTGTATTCATCGATCGGCCTGTTCGACACCCACATCGCCGTGGCCCTGGCGCACTGTCTGTTCAACGTGCCACTCGCGGTGTGGATTCTCGAAGGCTTCATGTCGGGCGTTCCCAAGGAAATCGACGAAACCGCCTACATCGATGGCTACAGTTTTCCCAAGTTCTTCGTGAAGATTTTCATCCCGCTGATCGGCTCCGGAATCGGCGTCACGGCGTTTTTCTGCTTCATGTTTTCCTGGGTCGAACTGCTGCTGGCGCGAACCCTGACCTCGGTAAATGCCAAGCCCATCGCGGCGGTGATGACTCGCACGGTCTCGGCGTCCGGCATCGACTGGGGCGTGCTGGCAGCGGCGGGGGTGTTGACCATTCTGCCGGGCATGCTGGTGATCTGGTTTGTTCGCAACCACGTGGCCAAGGGCTTTGCCCTGGGCCGGGTATGAGGAACTGATGATGGAATGGATGAGTTGGACCGTCCCCACGGCGGCGTTCTTCAGCGTCATTGCCTTGATCCTCGTAGGCATGACGACCTGGGAATTGCGTTCGCCGAGCATATTGCGACGAGGTTTTTTGCCGATTGCCACCACCCGTGGCGATCGGTTGTTCATCGGTCTTCTCGGCAGCGCCTACCTGCATTTGCTGGTAATCGGCGTGACCGACTGGAGCATCTGGGTCGCCTTCGCGTTGTCCCTGGTGTGGCTGTTGGTGGTGATGCGTTGGGGCTAGTCGAATCGCTCGGCAATGTTGCTCCGAAACTCAATAAGGAGGTCTCTATGTTCGACAAAAACAATAAGCTGCGACATAGCATTTCATTGGCAGCCATGCTGGCACTCAGCGGTTTGAGCGCGTCTGCCTGGGCCGATGCCTATGAAGACGCCGCGAAGAAATGGATCGGCAGTGAATTCAAGCCGTCGACCCTGACGGCCGATCAGCAACTCGAAGAGCTGAAGTGGTTCATCAAGGCGGCGGAGCCGTTTCGTGGGATGAGTATCAAGGTGGTTTCGGAAACCATCGCCACCCACGAATACGAGTCCAAGGTGCTGGCCAAGGCCTTCACCGAGATCACCGGGATCAAGCTGACCCACGACCTGTTGCAGGAAGGCGATGTGGTGGAAAAGCTGCAGACGCAGATGCAGTCGGACAAGAACATCTATGACGGCTGGGTCAACGACTCGGACCTGATCGGTACGCACTTTCGATACGGCAAGACCGAATCGATCACCGACCTGATGGCCAACGAGGGCAAGAACTTCACTTCGCCGACCCTGGACATCAAGGACTTCATCGGCATCTCCTTCACCACCGCGCCGGACGGCAAGATCTATCAATTGCCTGACCAGCAGTTCGCCAACCTGTACTGGTTCCGCGCCGATTGGTTCGAACGTGCGGACCTCAAGGCCAAGTTCAAGGAAAAGTACGGCTACGAGCTGGGTGTACCGGTGAACTGGTCGGCCTATGAAGACATCGCCAAGTTCTTCAGCGAAGACGTCAAGGAAATCGACGGCAAGCGTGTCTACGGGCACATGGACTACGGCAAGAAAGACCCGTCCCTGGGCTGGCGTTTCACTGACGCCTGGTTCTCCATGGCCGGTGGTGGCGACAAGGGCATTCCCAACGGCTTACCGGTGGATGAATGGGGTATCCGGGTCGAGGATTGCCATCCGGTCGGCTCCAGCGTGACCCGTGGCGGCGACACCAACGGCCCGGCGGCAGTGTTCGCCACCACCAAATACGTGGACTGGATGAAGAAATACGCACCACCGGAAGCGGCGGGCATGACCTTCTCCGAGTCCGGGCCGGTGCCGTCCCAGGGCAACATCGCCCAGCAGATCTTCTGGTACACCGCCTTCACCGCCGATATGACCAAGCCGGGCCTGGCAGTGATGAACGCCGATGGCACGCCGAAATGGCGCATGGCACCGTCGCCACGCGGACCGTATTGGGAGGAGGGCATGAAGCTGGGGTATCAGGACGTGGGTTCCTGGACGTTCATGAAGTCCACGCCTGAGAAGCAGAAACTGGCAGCCTGGCTGTATGCGCAGTTCGTGACCTCTAAAACCGTGTCGCTGAAGAAAACCATCGTCGGCCTGACCCCGATCCGCGAATCGGACATCAACTCGCAGGCCATGACCGACCTGGCACCGAAACTCGGCGGCCTGGTGGAGTTCTACCGCAGCCCGGCCCGCGTGCAATGGACCCCGACCGGGACCAACGTGCCGGACTATCCACGCCTGGCGCAACTGTGGTGGAGCCACATCGCCGAAGCCGCCAGCGGCGAAAAAACCCCGCAACAGGCACTCGACGGCCTGGCCAAGGATCAGGACGCGATCATGTCCCGGCTGGAACGCTCGAAGGCACAAGCCACCTGCGCCCCGAAAATGAACCCCGAGCGCGACGCGCAGTACTGGTTCGACCAGCCGGGCGCCCCGAAACCGAAACTGGCGAATGAGAAGCCGCAGGGTGAAACTGTGAGCTATGCAGAGTTGCTGAAGTCGTGGGAGGCGGCGCGTAAGTAAAAGTTTGGAAGGTGAAATGCGAACGGCACCGGAAGGTGCCGTTTTCATTTG
>NZ_APIO01000176.1:0-2995 GCF_000408945.1 Pseudomonas sp. G5(2012) | reverse complement strand
CAGGAATGGATATGTACGCAGTCAACAAAATTCCCATTGCCCGTCAGGACGCCATCGCCGGCAAGCCGGGCTCCTACAAAAAACCGCTGCAAAAACGCCTACAACCATAGTTATTTCTGCTTACACTTTTCCTCTCGAAAAACTCTTAACCTTTTAAAATCAACACCTTAAAGACTTGGCACGCCCTGTGCTCCTGCTATGCAACCCACCATCGTTGGGCTTTGCATCTGTGCCGACGTTTCACCCGTCGAGCCGATAGCCAGGAGGAATAACAAGAAATGTTGATCACCGGGATCAAAAGTCGACCGGTCTACGACCGGTTGCAACCTCTGCCAGGAGGTCTGCGGCACATCGTTGCCGGGCAAGGCAGTGGCGGGCGCGCCATGTTGCGTTTGCTCGACGAGTTGGCCGGGCTGGAGCAGCCCGTGACCTTGCTGTACTCCCAGGAGTCGTTTTCCGGGCAGGACTTCCTTGCCCAACTACAGCAGCGTCCAGGTCACGATCTACGTGTGTATGCCAGCAACCAGGCCTTGATCGACGCCCTTGATGACCTGCTCGGCAACGCGCGGATGGGCACCCGCCTCTACCTCGCCGGCTCTGAAAGCTTCCTCGGCAGCGCCATGCAGGTGGCCACCCGTTACGACCTCAATCGCGACGAAGTGCTTCGCGAACACTCCGGCACGCTGGTGCGTCGGGTCTGGTGCGTGCACTGCGACACCTACACCGAGAACGTCACCCAACGCGTCTACGAATGTCCCGGATGCAGCCTCACGCTGGTGGTGCGCGACCACTACTCCCGACGCCTGGCGGCTTTCCAGGCGGTCAAGGCCGATGCCGAAGTACCGGGCGAACTGCCCCCAGCCGAGGAGCTCGATACATGAGCCAGAACAATGGGACTTTGAACCTGCGCGTCGCTCGCATTGAAGAGGTGACGCCGGAAATCAGGCGCTTCACCCTGGTTTCGCCGACCGGCGAGCACCTGCCGGCGTTCTCCGGTGGCAGCCACGTGGTGGTACTCATCGCCAACCCGAACAATACGCTGCGCAACCCCTACTCGCTGCTGAGTTCGCCCTATGACACCAGCAGCTACCAGATCGCCGTGCGCCGGGTAGAAAGCGGCCGCGGTGGTTCGATCGCGCTGCACGACAATGTCCGTGAAGGCGACCTGATCGAGGTCACGCCACCGGTCAATCTGTTTCCGCTGATCAAGCAGGCGCGCCTGCACCTGTTCATTGCCGGCGGTGTCGGCATCACCCCGGTAATCTCCCAACTCGAAGAGTTGCGCCTGAGCAAGGTGCCCTTCGAACTGCATTACGCGGTTCGCGGCGATGAACACGCACAGCTGGGCAAAGAGTTGCAGGACACCTACGGCAAGCAGGTCCACCTGTATCGCAAAGGCATCGAAGCGCGCATGGACATCGGGCAGATTCTCGCCAATCGCCCGCTCGGCAGTCACGTTTACGCCTGCGGCCCGGACAGCATGATCGACGCCACCCTGGCCTGTGCCCGCGAGCTGGGCTGGACCGACAGTCACGTGCACTTCGAGCGCTTCCTCGAGCAAAGCAGCGGCGGCGAAGCCTTCAGCTTCACCCTGGGTCGCAGTGGCGCAACCATCGAGGTCTCGCCGGACCAGACCATGCTCGAAGCGGTCGAGGCCGCGGGCTACAGCATGCCTTACCTGTGTCGTGGCGGCGCCTGTGGCCATTGCGAAACCGAGGTCCTGGAGCTCGACGGCGAACTGCTGCACAGCGATGACTGGCTGTCGGACGACGACAAAGCCGCCCGCAAGAAAATCATGCCCTGCGTATCCCGCGCCAAATGCAATCGCCTGGTCATCGACCTCTGATCGACGGAAGACATAACAATGACTATCGAATTCAACCGCGACGAAACCTACCGCGACGACTACACCTTCGCCAACAGCCCGGAAACCATCGCCCGCGCGCCCTTCCCGTTCCCCGATGACGACTACATGTACTCGATGAACCTCGAGCCCCATGTCTCGGTCGGCGACGGCGCCTTCCGCGCAGCGTTCGATATCGACGAGCACTACATCAGCGAATGCCGGGACCGCGCCATCACCCTGGAGAAGGACCCGGGCATGCACTACGTCTCGGCGCCGCACATGATGGAGGCGCAGTGGGACTTGCTGGAACTGATCATGGAGTCCTACGCCCGCGACTACCCGCAGTACTTCACCCTGTCCCGTGAAGGCCGCCAATGGCACTGGACCAACCGCCTGCTGGACATCGACGATCACTTCATCTTCGGCGACCCGGCGACCCTGCCGTATGAGCCGATGGAATACGTGACCCGCCAGGCCCAGGGCGACTGGGTACTGCAGGAAGAACGCGACGGTACGCTGTATTGGGGCGCCGGGATCGCCACCCAACGCGCCGACTATTCGCTGCGCTTCAACCTGGGCATGAGCTGGGAGGAATTCCACGGCCCGGTGCCGCTGGTGAAGGAAATCGGCATGCTCGACCGCGCCCTGAAATTCCTCCTGCGCCTGCGCACCGGCCACCCGGTGCGTCGCCTTAACTGGTCGCTGACGGTCAACCCGCGCCTTGAAGTATCGGCCGAAAGCCTGCCCGAATGGGCACCAGACCGAACCATCGTGACGGCCGAAAACGCCGGCAAGCTGGTGTACCTGCGCATCGAGTTGCAACCGCTGCACCGCTTGCCGCGCAGTAACGCGATTGTCTTTCCGATCCGCACCTACCTGCTCAGCCTCGAAGACATCGCCACCAACCCGGCATGGGCGCGGCGCATGCATCGGGTGCTGCGTGATTTGAATCAGCAATTGGTCGATTACAAGGGATTCAGCCGGTATCGCGATGCTGCCGTGGAGTGGCTGTCGCAGTACGACGATGGGCGTGAGAGCGAGACAAAAAAACAAGCCTGAACCTTCAGTCCCTGTGGGAGCGAGCCTGCTCGCGAAGGGGCCATCACCTTCAACATTGATGTTGGCTGATAAGCCGCTTTCGCGAGCAGG
>NZ_APIO01000175.1:0-696 GCF_000408945.1 Pseudomonas sp. G5(2012) | reverse complement strand
CCGCCGCCCTGCGCGACCAGGCCGTCGCGACCCTTGAAGCCCAGGGCCATGAAGTGCAGGTCAGCGACCTGTATAAGATGAACTGGAACCCGGTGGCCAGCGCCGATGACTTCTCAAAGCGGGAAAATCCCGAGTACCTGGTGTATGCGCTGGAACAACGCCTCGGTGTGAAAAGCCAGTCACTGGCAGCGGACATCCAGGCTGAACTGGATAAATTGCTATGGGCCGACCTGCTGATCCTCAATTTCCCGATCTTCTGGTTCTCCACCCCGGCCATGCTCAAGGGTTGGATCGACCGGGTGCTGGTCTCGGGCATCTGCTACGGCGGCAAGCGCTTCTACGATCAGGGCGGGCTTGCCGGGAAAAAGGCGTTGGTTACCGTGACTTTGGGGGGGCGTGAACACATGTTCGGTGAGGAGGCGATCCACGGGCCGTTGCAGGACATGCTGCGGCCGATCCTGCGCGGGACGTTGGCGTATGTCGGGTTTGATGTGCTGGAGCCGTTCGTGGCCTGGCATGTGCCGTACATCAGCGATGAGGCGCGACAGGCGTTTTTGCTGGATTACGATCAGCGCCTGCAACACCTGAGTGATGATCAACCCTTGGTGTTCCCCAAGCTGTCGCAGTTCGACGAACAACTCTATCCATTGCATCGATCCGAAACTGTGAATGCTTGACCCCTGTGGGAGCGAGCCT
>NZ_APIO01000174.1:0-8945 GCF_000408945.1 Pseudomonas sp. G5(2012) | reverse complement strand
CTGCCTTGGCAGGTCGCTCACACCTTCCTCTCTAGGCGCGGTTACACGCCCCTGGTCTGGCGCGTGGCCAAGCCCTTGAGAGTACGGAACGTCTGTCCGTGAATCGCTTGAGCTTCTGGTAATATTGGGAGTGCTGTTTTGCACTCGATCCAGATCCGGCCTTTGTACTTGGTTGTGGGATGCTGCCTCGGCAGCATTTCCGCCATATCCATTAGTAGGGTTCCCTTGCCCATTGTTCACTAAATGGGGCGGGGCGGTGTACAGCGGTTCCTGCCGCGGAATTGCCGAGTTTGAGGTAATGTCAGCACCAATGTTATCTCGCTGGTTCAGGGTAAGAATGTCGGCAAGATGCCCACCAGACCCATTGTCATGAAGTCCCGCCTCAACTAGCTGCTTATACATCCCATTGGCCAAGTCCTTATCAATATGGTTGGACGCAGCATAACTATCCCAACGCTCCTTCGAGTTATCAGTGAGGCCCCCAACTCTTGCTGTTGCAAACACATCTGCTTGAGCCTGATTAAGACCCAGTCGTTGACCTTCGTGCACGTACTCTTCACGTGTTGCACGCGTGCCCAATGTCGAACCAATGCCATTCGACGCCGCAGCAAGTATGCCAGACGAGGACTCTCCCCGATCGTTGACTTCGGTGGCCGAATCGCGGATGCGACCAGCAGCTCTATCGGCTGAAGGATCCAAGGCCTTCTTCGCATAAACTTCGCCGTCGTTTTCCACAATGCGATCATTTCGCTCATGTTTTTCGGCGATATTCTGATGCGCATCAGCAATGGCGGCTGTCTTCTCCCGATTAAACCGAGAGTTAAACGCTCCTGTATCCACCATATGGCCAGCGTTGTTCGCTTCCGCTTCCACATTGCCAACTGACGGTGAACGCAGATTCGCGTTCTTGTCATAGTCGACGGTGGCACCAGTCAGTGCCTCGAAATCATGGTGTTTTGCCAAGGTGTACAACGCCGCTGCTGTGTTGGCCCGCTTGGGGTCCAACATCGTCTGACTGAACATCTGCTGGTTCTGCTGAAATTCTTGCCCGTATTTATTCATAGCGTCGCCGACAACCGCGCGATCACGGCCTTCGTTTATAACTTTGCCCGTCAACGAGTCCAGCTTCATGTCCTCAGAGTACCCATAGGTATTCGCCAGACCGCTTATCTTCTGATAGGCCATCTGATCGTTAATGGTTTTCTGGGCCGATTTTGAAAGGCTTTCCTGGTCCGCCTTAGAAATGCTTGAACGGTCTGCACTTTGGAAATTCTTGGCCAAGGTAGTGCCATCTGTTTTTTGAAGCGCGCTTTTCACTGTTTCGCCAAGACCCGATGACTTGACTGCAGACACAGTATCCGCATAAGCCTTGCCATCAGAACGCGATGTTTGGTCAGTACTCGATCCTGTTACACCACCACTCAGCCCAAGACTTCCGTTGACTCCTCCTTTAACGCCTGTCGGCCCTCCATCAACGCCGGCAGCTGCAGAGGCGCCCAGTTTGCCATCGACGCCACCGCTCAGAGCTACACTCGCAATAGCCGCATCGATGTTGTTTGCGCTATACCCTTGAGATCTAAGTCCATCGTACTTGGCCTGAAACCCAGCGTTTTTATCCAAACCAAGTGAGGTTTGAAGCGAATGGCCAATATCAGCAGCTTCCCCGATCGTCTTCGAGTTATCGAGTGATTTGCCCATCGTGCTTGTGAACTGCTTAGAAAAGGCCTGAGAGGAACCCTCTGAAGTCGCCTTTGAACTTTGAATCGTTTCACTCAGCATGGACCCAACGGAGATATTGCCACGCTGATTTTCCGACCCATTGATTCGCACGCCTTTGTCGAAGTCGCTTGTTGCGTAGGGAGTGGTCTGCAGTCCTGCCGACGGGGTAAGGACATCCGGGCTGGCAATCTTCTCGTCGATTTTGTCAGAACCGTTCATACGACCTGCGATGCCAGATGCAGCAATCGCCGTACCGGATACCAGGAACAAGCATATCGCCGGGATGGAGGAGGCCATTAACCCAGCGACACCGATAGCCTGTTCCAGAGCTGGCCCCATCTGCTTGAGCATCTCGAACGACACCCCAGTCCCGCCAACATCAAACGACGAGGTCTGGAGAATGGCCTCCATGGCACTCGCAGTGGACGAAACCGTGTAGAGATTGACAATCGCCAGGGCCGGCATCCAGAGCATCATCCACGCCAGCAACATCAGGTATTTGCCGATAAGCCCAATACCGAATCCACCCATCGTAATGAGGAATGCCATCAGCGGCGTAATTGCGTAGATGAGGCCTTCAAAGAAGGTCATGAATGGCCGCACATACTTCGTAAATTGCGTACCTTCGGCAGCCCACTGCGTATTTTGCTGAGCCATGGCCTGTCCCATCATGACGCCATACGAGCCCTGCAGATCCTCAACAGCTTTCTGACCAGGCGCTTGGAGAAATATCGGATAGAGGACGGACGACATTGTGTAGGCGCGGGCGTCAGTCGCTGACATATTCAACGCGTACAGCGAATCCCCAATTCGAGAGGCTACTGCATCTGGATCGACGGATTTTCCTGGGCGCTTAAAGCCGGCGGTAGCAATCTCAGACATGACGTTATCAGTTGCTGAGTCCGTCAGGTTTACCAGAGCTGTATGCGCGTCAGAACAATTTAGTGTTCTGCCACCCGCGGGACCATCGAAAATCTGAGTGTAGTAGACGCTGCTATTGAATCTCGCGGCCCCCATTGGGTCGTTCGCCCGATACAGGTCAGCATAGTCCTGGAGATCTGTTCCAAGCATAGGCAGCGTACATTCTCGGAAATAATTGGACCATGAGTTAACGAGGTTTTTATTGGCCCCCAGCCCATTAGTAAACGAAGGAATTGACATCAAATTTCCAGTTACGGAACGAACTTTCATCAAAGTTTCAATCGGATCTGCAAATCCATACTTTGTCATTGCAGGCGTCGAAAATGCCTGTTCAAAAAGGTTCGTAAGGTTGTACCCGATGTTGGAGATAATCGATCCAACTACTAATGGACCAAGCGGGACGTTATCAACTACCGCCACATCACCGTCGTACACATCCTCAATAACTGCCCGACCCGAAGGACCGTACATGGCCATGTAAAGCACAAGGCAAATTAAAAGTTTTTGAAATGGGATCGCTGTGTTATTGAAAACTGCTTGAAAACCTAAAATAAGGGCGCCAATGAGAAATCCAATTTGTGCCAAGGACTCGATATCGCCGGTGCCACAGATCATAGCGACCGAGTTCAAAACCTCTTCGAGATAAACTGCAGAGCCTACTGAATAAATTGTGAACTCCATCAGTTTGGCCTCACAGCGTTAGCGCCCATCGTGGCAATAAAGTTGGGTGGTGGCATGATCTGCATGCGAACTTGGTAGTCCTTGACCAAGTCATTGTCATTGCCATATTTTGCAAGAAGTGATTGGTGCTCTGCAGTGAGCCGCTGACGTGATTCAGACAGGAACTCCTTGCTTGTTTCACCAAGCTGGTCAACCATTTTCCCCTTTTTCAAAACTTCAGAGGCCACATTGATGTAGGACTCAGCAAGGGAATGAGCGCCGTCAAGAGCAAGCTGCTTAGAGTGCGCGCTAACGAAGCCCTTAGCCATGTACTCGCTATGCTGGGCTAGGCGTTGAATCATGGCAGAGAAGCCGGTTTTTTGGAGTGCTCCGATGATGGCCACTTCGTCAGAGTTAAACGGGCCAGCATTATTAGCCCACTTAAACACGATACCCGGCGAGCTTGCGTTACCATTGAACTGTTTGACGATTTTCTCAGCTAGACCATCAAACGATATCTGCTGAGTTTTAATTGTCATACAGGTCGCCTCATCACTTGAACAATCGTAAATTGGGACAGTTTCTGTTTTTTTGCCCTCAACGATGTCCTGCAATGTAATCGAGGTAGGACCGTAGAACTTTGTAGTTGGAACTTTTCCTTTCCCATCATCGGAGTTCTCAAGGGCCGTTATAAGGACGGTCCCAGTAAAGGACATGATCATTTCGTCAGTTTGGCGAGACCCATACTGGAAGAACCCCCTTGAATTATTCTGTGTCATAGCACACCAGACGACGTTGCCAATGTCCTCACAGGCCTTGGACAGTCCTGCGTCACTTTGCTGCTCTTTTGGTGACTTCGAGGTTAGGCTGCCTGACATGAGCGAGGAGAAGGCATCGCCAACGCCGCCCGACACGTTAATGTTGGCCGCTCTCATCGTCTCTTTTGAGGTGAAGGAACTGAAAGCGTCTGTAACCAATCCTTGTGCAAGTTGGCAAGAGTTGGACATTAGACTGTTAATATCCTGCATAACTTCTTGTAGGTTTTGAATAACGTTGTGAACAGTCGGACCCATGGCGTTCAGTGCAAGTTTAAAGGCGTAGCCAGAGGCTACGCCGACAGCGTTAGATGCGACCGAACGCAATGATTGAACGAATTGTTGAGCATTGATGAAGGAAAATGAACCTGCAAACATGTCGATGCCGCCACAGCCAGCCTGGAAGGAGGGCGGTCGGAAGTTAACGATTGGAGCGTTTGAGATCTTATTTCTGACTCGCAATGAGCCACCGGTAATAACACCACGTGTGGCTGTTTCGTACGCACCAGGTTCAGTAGTGTTCGACATCGAATCGAACATGGAATCAAGTTGCGACTGAATGTCAGCATATGCACCTGCCGGAGCTACACCGATGGCCAAAGCCAGAATGATTGATTTACTGTTCAGTCGCATCAGGGGTCTCCACGTCAATAGCCTTTCTCGCCAACTTGGCTTTCATGCTTTGCACGAATTTTTGAGGATCATTGAGAAGCTCCTCATCGATCCCTTCCGAGTCATCGATCGACAGAAGTCCGTTGTCGAAGAACGGCTGCGTGCTCGCAAATGTTTTATGGTCAATGATTCCAGCGTCGCGAGTGGCCATCAGAATCCGATTGAACAACACGTCGAGGGTAATGGCGCCGTATCCAACGATTGATGTTCCTTGCGGGGGCATGGCCAAAGCGAGGGCAGGGGTCTGAAAGATTTCCAGCTTCTTGGCCTGGCCATCGTCTATCCGGTAATTCGGAAACGCGTTGTTATCCAGGGGCCCGCCATCAAGCGAAACTGGAATGATGTTTATTCCAGTCGATGTTGTCAGCGATTGCAGGACATTGGCCTGCTCGGCGCAGAGCATGCAGTTTGATTTGAAGAAAAAGAAAACCCCAACCCTGTCAGCCAGGCTGCGCAGCACCTTGTCTTTGTTGGCCGTCACCTCGCGATTCATTGCATTCGCTGCGTATGTCGCGACTGGACGCCGACTATCTTCGTCCAGAAAAGGATCCTTCATGATCGCGCGCGACGATGCCTCGGAAAACCGCGACGCCTTGTCCATCATCACGCGTTGTAGGTAGTAATAGGCCTGAACGTTCGCGTCCGTCGGGTTGTCGATGGCTCGGTCACGGTACTTCGGCAGGTTCTTTTTGATCCAGGCAACGCTGAACACCTCAGGTCCTTTTGGGGCCGGAGGTTCGACTTTTTCTTCCGGCGGCGCCGGCGGCGGAGGAGGTGGGGGGGGGGGAGGAGGCAACTCCTTCTTCGGCTCCTCTTCTTCCTTAGGTGGGTCCTTGTACCAGAACCACCCTTCGGCCTTTCCCTTGTAATAACTACTACCGCCGGCGGCAGGTAGGGAAGATTCTTCTGGCCTCTCGCTTGCGTTTACGCCGTGCGCAAGCGCAGCTATCACTGCAGCACCCAAAAATACCGTGGCGCGCACGTCAAACCCCTTTATCGAGGAAGGTTGCGACCGACTCAGTACGGTAAACCCAAAACCGTCCACACTTTTTGCGGGCTGGATAAATTGCCTTCACCCAACCCAGGTGTTGATAGTCAGCGGCACCGATCTTTTTCCGGAAATAGGTCACTGAATAGTTCAGCTCAGCGGCTACCTGGACAACGGACATTTGATCGCCATACATACGCGTGAGGCGCTGTAGGGTGGACTCGTTCTTTTTCTTGCTGCCAGCTACAGCAGATGACTGTTGGCCACGACCTTGCGAGATCTGAAGCATCTCCACTCCACACATTGAAATCTGATGTTTCAATGCTAGGGAACGACCTCTTCAAAAGGCGGCCAATTGGGCCCAATCTGGGGGGCAGTAATTACAGCGGGCAAAGCCGAGGGGCGGGTTTTTGATTGCTGCAGGTTCTACGATCATTGAATGGTCTTAGAACGCAGAGCTCGACAAAATAAGCAGGTAGAGGCTCAAACCAGCGGTGACGTAAGCGTCGCAGCTTAGGGCCTTGGGGGCTGAGACTAAACTGCTGAGCAGCGCCGAGCGCCTCCAACTGGTCAACTTGATGAGGTGTGAGGCAGGGCACAAGCAGCGGGGTCTCCCAGGCGCTAACTTTCGTTGGTGGGAATGCTGGGCCGGGGCCGCGAACGAGTTAGGATCAAAACCCTTTGGTGATCCGTGCGCCAACGGTTTACGGATCGTAACTCATAGTGTTGTCTTTGATTGCAGTGCCGTGCTCTGCTTTATCGATCCTCGATGCTGAGGTTCTTATTGGAGCGATGTCGCTCCTCATCTCGGCTGTTGTAGTACGTGTCGACCGTGGTTGCCAAGCTTTGGTGGCGCAGGTCAGCCTGGAGATCCTTGTGATCCCGCACCTTGGCGTCAGCTGTTGCCGAGGTGTGACGTAGCCAGTGGAGTGATGCTGAACGGAGGTTCTTGATGTCGTCATCAGGAAAACCTTCCGCACGCATTCGTTCCAGGGCGTAATCGAAGACCTCCTGAACAAGGCTCCTGATATGCCCCTCTGACAAGCCTGCTCGGCCCTTGATGGAGTGCAAGAGCGGAGCAGTATCATCAGGGGAGGGCGTAGACGTCAGATTGAGGAAACGCCGGTAACGAGCCATCCAGACGTTCATATACTCGTCTTTGACACTGATCTTAGCCGACTTGTTGCCTTTACCAATTACATGGAACCACCAGTTCCCGTGGTCATCTTTGCGGAAGTCACTCATCATGGGCTCCCAATTATCTCGACCAACCAGATCGGACACCCGAAGGTACATGGAATAAATGGTGGCGATGATGAAAAGGGTACGCTCGCAAACCTTTAGTTTGTTCTCAAGACGCCTTAGCTTGGCCTTATGAGCCTTTTTGCTCTCATCGTCGAGTTCTACTTTGTTCGCTTTGGCTGCTGCTTGGGCTTCTTGCGATTCGACTGCTGCTTGATGAGCCATTAATTTGGCCGTCTCTAGTACGAAAGTCCACTGAAGCGCTGTCAACGACTTTGCTTTCTCGTCAGCCACAACCCGTTGTTTGTACTTCGATTTTTGCTTAATTGCGCGGATCGGATTGGCGTTGTTGGAGAGGCCTTCGTCAGCTGCCCATTGGAAAAAGCTGCCACACACGGCAAAGATTTGGGCGATTGAGTCCTGCTTAATCTTGTAGGGCTTCACTTCAGGCTCTTTGTTTTGTTCCTTGGCGAGCTTGAGATCAGGTTTTTTTACCGTTAGGAAGAATGGACGCCACACCGGATTGATCGTGTATGTATCAGTGGGTTTAGCGGTTCGACCGCCGGCACGCTGGTACCGAGACTTGACGACGGGACCGATCCAATCTGCAGGCGGTTTTATGCAAAACTCCATAAAGCGCTCGCCATCCTGGCGGGTCATTTCCAGAAGCGGCTTTTTGCAAACCAGAAGCGTCCAGAGCAGCAAACGCTCGACGTGTGTACGATAGGAATTGAAGGTTGCCGAATTGCCTTCATAAGAGCGCAGGAAGCTCCTGACAGCTCGATAGCCATCGAGAGCACATAGATCACCCGGGAAGGATTCCAGGTAGCTGATGACCACCGGTTGTTCTTGAGAAAGGTTGTTATGGTTAAGCTCAAGGAATCGGTCGTGCGATTCGAACAACGGGATCAGGTTTGCCATGAAATTGCCATTCGTAGATTTGTGGACACGCCGCTAATCTAGTCGTGTTTCGCGCTAA
The DNA here is from genome assembly GCF_000408945.1 of Pseudomonas sp. G5(2012). NCBI lineage: Bacteria > Pseudomonadati > Pseudomonadota > Gammaproteobacteria > Pseudomonadales > Pseudomonadaceae > Pseudomonas > Pseudomonas sp. G5(2012). The sequence goes on along the minus strand of NZ_APIO01000174.1, from coordinate 949 downwards.
ATGCAAAATACGGTTCTACCCATTATCGAATATTACATTCATTTCTTTCGCTCTACCGCCGAGCGCAACATGTGAAGATCACCCCACAACGAGACACGCTGCCAGAGTGGAATCGCAACCATGGCGCACCGATTGGATCAGTCGCGATCAGGCCACCGCTCCAAGGGCGGCATCCCATAACACACGATGAATAAGTCTCGGCAGCCCTGTTCACGATACCAGGCAACAACCTCATCGATCAGTTCGTCCAAGACCCCGACCAGAATATCGTCGTATCCTTTCGGAGCACCGTTCTCGTATCGATAACGAGAATTAGTGAATACTTCGCGGTCTTTTTCAATCCAATGCTCATGACGATCAAGACGAATACGTACTCTAATCGGTTCAGGAATCGCATAGAACAACGTCAGTAGATCGTGCTTATTAGGCGGTCTGTCCTTACGATAAGCGGGAATTTTACCTACCGTTCTCAAGTGATCGTGCGCAACCTTTATCGCGCCGTAGTCAAGCTCATAGGTTTCATCAGCCTGGCCAAGCTTGCCATTGGGCTTCGATACGAAACTTTTGAGGAGAATTTCCATACCGACTGCAGCATTAATCTGAGCAATGTCTAGCATGTCATGGCCGCATTTAAGATGCTTTGCCGCCTTCAAATAACGGTAAGCGCTCTCGACCATCCAGGGCGTTAGGTGCTGCTGCATTAGGCTTGCTCCAAAGTGATGCTTTTTTATCCGAGATTAACTCCAACAGAACCTAAGCGTTTTTGTCGGCGATACAACCATTTCAAGTTCGCCAAGAACCCTATAAAATTAAATTAGCGACATGAATTAGAAACTAAAATACTAGAACACCATCCCCTTAAGCATGAAGGCGCAATCCAATGGTAAATGATAACTCACACAAATCTCTATTTAGTTGAGTTATTATTTTACAGTTCCAACAGGTCTAG
>NZ_APIO01000173.1:0-12828 GCF_000408945.1 Pseudomonas sp. G5(2012) | reverse complement strand
TACTTGCGGGGCGCGTTCGTAACCGTGCTGCCCCATTGGCTTGCCGGCAATATCAGCCAGCGGCTTGCCCAGCAGGCGGGTCGAGCCGTAGCGAGCCGGAATGACAATCGCGACCCGTTGTTCTGTACTTGCCATGTTCACAATCCTTGTTTCAACAGACTTGGCTTCATGCAATGTTCAGTGGCGGGAACGATTTGACCAAGTCATCCAGTGCCTTGATCTGGGCCAGGAACGGCTCCAGTTGATCCAGTGGCAGGGCGCTTGGGCCGTCGCACTTGGCTTGATCCGGGTTCGGGTGAGCTTCCAGGAACAGACCTGCCAGGCCGACGCCCATCCCGGCACGGGCCAATTCAACGACCTGCTCGCGGCGACCACCCGATGCAGCGCCCGACGGATCACGTTGTTGCAGGGCGTGCGTCACGTCGAAAATGATCGGCAGGTTCGCGCAGGTACGCTTCATCACGCCGAAGCCCAGCATGTCCACTACCAGGTTGTCGTAGCCCAGGCATGTGCCGCGGTCGCAGAGAATCAGTTGGTCGTTACCGGCCTCCTTGAACTTGTGCACGATGTTCTGCACTTGCGATGGGCTCAGGAACTGAGGTTTCTTGATGTTCACTGGCTTGCCAGTTTTGGCCAAAGCCACTACCAGATCGGTCTGCCGAGCCAGGAATGCAGGCAGTTGCAGCACATCGACCACTTCGGCGACAGGTGCGCACTGTTCAATTTCGTGAACGTCGGTAATCACCGGTACACCGAACTCGGCCTTTACCGCTTCGAATATACGCAGACCTTCTTCCATGCCAGGCCCGCGATAGGAGTGGATGGAGGAACGGTTGGCTTTGTCGAAGCTGGCCTTGAAGACGTAAGGAATGCCCAGTTTCTCGGTGACTCGCACGTATTCGGCGCAGGCGGTCAGGGCCAGGTCCAGGGATTCGAGGACGTTGACGCCGCCAAAAAGGACGAAGGGGGCGGTGTTGGAGCATTCGATGGTTGGGGTGATTTTCAATATCTATAGTCCATTTCGGAGAATGTGCGACGCGTTGATTCATTCAGCAATTAATGTTAATTATTTTTGAGTGTGTGGTCCATTTTGGTCGTGTCAGTTTAAAAAGACTTGTGGAAAAACGAAGCTGACTTTTCAACTCTCGTGCGTCTTTTGTCATGTTTTTGCTCGGACGGGCGACGTATTTAAAGCAATTTCAGCTGACCCTGTGACTTGGATCCGGTTCTTCAGCCTATAGGGATGTTCTGCAGTGGCCGAATCCACGGTTAACTCGAATGCTCGTCTAGCCCGTTATGTCGGAGCTCAGACGAGGCGCGATAGTACGGCCCTCATCCGTTGATTGCCATCCAACGGGTACTTGAACGTATGTTTCGCGCAACAAAACCGCCAATTTCCTACCGGCGGCGGGATATCTACATTCCCTCTCTGACACTGAGCCGTTAACATACGCGCCTCCAAAATCAAGGAACGATAGCGTCCCCATGAATCACCTTCCAATTGCCAAAGAAGCCCTCTGCGCCCAAGCGCAAGCCATCAGTCAGTTGGCCGAACGCCTGGATGGCGAATTCCAGCGCGCGGTCGAACTGATCCTTGGTTGTAAAGGTCGTGCAGCGGTATGCGGCATGGGCAAATCAGGGTTGATCGGCCAGAAAATGGTCGCGACCTTCGCCTCCACCGGCACCCCAAGCCTGTTCCTGCATCCTGCGGAAGCTTTCCACGGCGACCTCGGCATGCTCAAACCGATAGATGTGCTGATCCTGATTTCCTACAGCGGCGAGACCGAAGAAGTCATCAAGCTGATCCCAAGCCTGAAATCCTTCGGCAACAAGATCATCGCCATGACCGGTAATGGCCAATCCACCCTGGCCAAACACGCTGACATCTGGCTAGACATCTCGGTCGAGCGCGAGGTGTGCCCAAATAACCTGGCACCGACCACCTCCACCCTGGCCACCATGGCCATGGGCGACGCACTGGCCGTGGCGCTGATTAGCGCCCTTGACTTCAAACCGATGGACTTCGCCCGTTACCATCCCGGCGGTAGTCTCGGTCGCAAACTGCTCACCCGAGTTAGCGACGTAATGCACACCAATATCCCCAAAGTTACCCGCGACACCTCATTCCACGATTGCCTTTTGGTTATGACCTCCAGTCGACTGGGCCTAGCCCTGGTTATGGATAACGACAAACTCATTGGTATCGTTACCGACGGCGATCTACGTCGTGCGCTGTTGGACAACCCAGGTGTCGTGAATGAAAACGTCTCCACATTCCTGACGCCAAACCCGCACACAGTCAAGGCTTCGGCTCAGTTGTCTGAGGCTGAGGCTTATATGCTCGAACATAAGATTCGGGCGCTGCCAGTGACTGCTGATGGAAGTGATGAGGTGGTGGGGGTTGTGGAGATTTTTGATTAAGTATTTTCCTTTGCTGACGATAACTTCAATGGATGGAAAATAGCTGCTTGTGATCTGATCGTAAGGTCGATGCCGTTTTTGGAATTACAGATGTTTTATTGGGTGTCTCTTAGCAGATGCCCTGCACAATTTTTAGGGATATGGGTTTATGGGAACTTCGAGCACTGACATTAAATACTCTATAGTCATTCCGACGTTTAATCGGAGTGATATTACTCGGAGTTCGATGTATTCTATTTTAAATTTAGTTAAAGCGCGCAAGCAAAATGACTTTGAGATAATAATAGTCAACGATGGCTCGACCGATGATACTCAGGCGTATTTTGAGCGTGCGGCTGAGGAAAATGATTTTGTTCGTCTGATTAATACTGATAAGTTGAATTCGGAGTATCGCAATCCTGGGTTTGCAAGAAACTCAGGGATTAAAGCGGCAAGAGGTCAGCGCGTGTGTTTTTGTGATGGTGATATTATTCACCTTTCTGATCCCCTGGATGAAATGGATAAGCTACTAAATACGCACGGCGATGAAGTATATATCACGGGCGTACATTATCGGCTCTTTGATAATAGGCTTGATGGGCCGCGAGGTGTGGCGAGCGATATGCCGCACGGTTCTTGGTTATCTGTGCAACGCAAAGTTTTGTTAGAAATTGGCGGGTATGACCAAAGGTTCAAAAAATACGGGAATGAGGATCAAGATATAGTTCAAAGATTGAGACGGCGCGGCCTCAAACATGTTGTGGGTGCTAATATTATAGCTATACATCCTAGATTTGATGCTGAAAGATCTGTTTCTAGTTTTGATCAGGTGGCCAAGGATATTCAAATAGAGTTTCAGCGAGATGTTTCAGTGCTGAGAAATGTTGGTCAGCAATGGGGTGGTTTTCAAGAGAAGGGGGGGGGCGCCCAAGATAAAGCTTCTCAAATAGTTGAAAAAACAGTCCCCGCTGTTGTTGCGGAGCCTGTTTCAGGGAATTTAACTTCTACTTTAATGTCGTTGTCTGAAAGCCTCTCCATGTTAGTGGAGAATAAGAAAAGCACAGATAGAATACTTTCCTTGGTGAATAATATTCATCGAGGGTATGTTTCAGTTGAGAGCGCAACCTTTGAGAGAAAAAAGCATAAGGTTGGAAGGAAAGAAATATTTGATCTGGTGAATTTTAGCGCTGGTTTTACAGTGGCGGCGGATAATAAGGTGTTGGGTGGTGAGTTTAATGCTTTGGTGCTTTCCGAAGCGGTTGCATCTTCCTGTGATGTGGTGATTCTTTCTGAGTTGCACAGGCAGCGAAATGTAGGTAGTTACCTAGATCGTGCTTATAGTTTGTTGAAAGAAGGAGGGGTTTGCATTTTGCTATGTCCTGCTTACTCGAACAATATAGGCTCGGGTAATACTAATTCACTTTGGAATGCTGGATATCTTTTATATAATTTTGTGTTGGCAGGTTTTGATTGCAAAACTTCAAAAGTTGCAACTTTTGATAATGAAATTCAGCTGAGTGCGTATAAGACTGGAAGAGTGAGTAAAGGTATTTCTATCGGAGAGTTGGCAGATTTTTTCCCGCTTGATGTTTATCAGCATTTTAATGGAAATATCAAAGAACTGAATTGGGTTAAAGATACTAAGTAATTTGTTTGGCTCGAAGTTCACAAGGATGTGAATTTTATGTATGGCCTATAAGGTTGATTGCTGAGATTTAAAGCTTGGTGTATTAATGGGGGCTGTGATTATATTTTTGTTCGGTGCTCTTGAGTGGTAGAAATGCGACGTATGTAAACATGGCGTCGCATTTTTTTTGCTGTTAAGAAAGTGACCAAAAAAAATGATGTAGCCATCTAATTTTTTTGTTCTTTGAATCTAAGAAAAATTTTTTCGGAGATTTAAAGAATTTCCCCCACTTTTTCTTAGATTTTGAATCAGGATTTTTTTCGGATGATGCAGGTGTTTGTGCGGGTGCGGGTGCGGTAACCGGTTGCGCTGGTTTGGTTGGTTTCGCTGGCTGCACTGGTTTCGTTGGTTTTGCTGGTTGTGCCGATTGCGACGTTTTTTCGGGTTGAACTGTTTGTTTTGGTGCTGCAGCTTTAGTTTCTTGTGGTTTTGCGTTTTGTGCTTGTTTGGAGATGAGTGTTATGTGAGGAGTTATGTTAAAAATAGTTTTTAGCATAATTTTTCCGGATGGAAATGCCGAAACTAATGAGAATTGAAGTGCTTTGGTAATAAATTCTTCATATGATCTGTATTGTGCAAGTCCAAGTCGACTTGGAACTTTTCCTGCTTTTAGATCATCAATGAAATCGTCGACCTTCTCAAGGGAGTAGTCTGACGTAAATCCCAGGTTGCCATAAAATGCATTCGCAAATTGAATTGGTTGGAACCCTTCGAAAGCAGCTTCTAATAATGCCTGGGAGTTGAGCCCTAATACATATTCCGTTTGTCGGAAGATTGATTTGATGTTGTAATCTTCTAGAATGAGTAGGCGCTCGCTGCTATTGTAGCCTTTTTCGTTAGTCTCGAAGTGCGACGATAGCTCATTGAATGTCAATGGTGTTGTTATGTTTTTCTTTTTCCTTTCCCAAGGGTGTGCTTTAAATATCACATTCAGATCGGTTTCGCTGAGTACTTTCCTTATTATCTCTTTGTAAAAACAAAGGGAGTTAAGGCCGAGATCTTTGTGTTCGAGTAACGAGAAGTCATTTAACACCTGGCCGGTAATTAGTACCGTCTTCTGGTTGTTTTTGAATAATTTTTCTTTGCTTTCTAAAGGTTGAACGACGTTTTTGTTAGTGCCGGAGAGGATTTTGTTTACTGCCTTATTGCGGTTGCGATCTCTTTCTGCTGGTGAGTCATTTGATCCCAGGGAGCGATAATAGGCCTTAAATTTTAGATTAGAGTTGTTTGCGATCGGCTCGTATTTTTCTTCGATGTAGTTATCGCTGCCGGTGAAAAAACTTTCCAGCACAAATGCACGTGGAGCACTGTTTTTCAATAATTCCAGTAGGGTGCGTGCATAAATCAAACTGCCAGAAAAAACCAGAACAAACTTTGGGTTGTATTTTTTGATGGTGGTTGCCCAATGGTTTATCCATTGGATAGCCGCAGCCATATTCAAAAGTAAGGTTTCTTTCTCTGTGTTAAATATATAGTTAAAAATTTCTCGTCGTGTGGCGGGTAACGGAGTGTTGATTATGGTGGATCTAGTTATGAGTAGGGAGAGTATTTCAGCTCTTGCTACTTTGAATATATTGATTTCAAGTACGGTTAAGTTGAAAAGTTCATCCTGGGTCAGTGACTGTAGGTGAAGGAGTTCTTCATTCAGTTGCTCTTGGTGCGCTGAGTAGTCACCGAACAAGCTGATCCAGTTTTGCCGTTCTTCATTAAAGATGGTATGGGCCTTGGATTCCTCAAAATACTCGTAGAGACTTCCAAAGTTTTTTCTATTAATGTGAATTGGGTCAGCAATGAAAAATTTGCTCATGCGAATAGCTCTAATACTTTATTGATTGAGACTTGGTTTTCTTTGATTAAGCTCAAGTGCTCTTTCATATTTAAGTTGATCGACTCTTCCCAGGTAATAAGATTTTCACTTGGCTGTCGACTGGACTCTAGCAAATCTTTATATCTTGAGTTGCCAGGCTCTGATAGATCATTGAGCATGGCTGCGTCAACGCTGGGGTCCATTGTTAAATAGATGCCGTGTTTATCGTTCTCGATTAAATCGGGGACCATACCTATTGGGTTTGCTAGAACCGGTACGCCCATTGCGGCAGCTTCGGGTATGTTGGCTGGTCCGCCTTCAAAGTAACTAGTCATCAACAATGCACTAACGCCTCTGTAGGCGTCGATTAATGTTGGATAGGGGAGCCGCTCATAGACTTCAACGTCAAAGCCAAGATTGCGAAGTGAATTACCTTCTTCCGCACGCCCGTCTCCAATTAACAAAAAGTCTATATTGTCGGAGTCTAGACGTTTAGCAAGCTCAAATAGATATGCCTCCCCCTTTACCTTTCTCGCGTAGCGTTTCGATACTACAGCGACAGTAAATTTTTTTCGATCTTCGCGGCCAAGCTGTCTTGCGTTGTCGATTAGGTGGTGATTATAACCGTGAGGAATAACGACTGTATTCAATATGCCGCATTCTGCAAGTTTTTTCTGTTGCAAGGTGTTCAAGCAGATAACCGTATCGGCTTCTTTGTAACGATCAAGAAAGGCATTAATTGAGAGCCAGCCATCCGGATCGCTCAAGTCATGGTGGACAGTTACGACGCACGGTTTAATCAAGCGTTCTTCGAGGTGCGGCCGATGATAGTGTCGAACATGAGCGCCAATGATAGGCTTGTCACTTGGGATGTGTGCTGCGTACTGATACGTGTAGCGGGAAAAGTATGAAAAAATATCTTCAAATATTCCGCTGTGTACATTATTTGATAGTACGTGGTTAACTATGATTGTCATAAAATCACCTTGGCTTATTTTTGCAGACTATCAATAGTTCTACCAAGAACTAACGTTTGAACGATGGGGGATATGATTTTTTGCCATTCGTGGACTGCCGCGTTAGTAACATAGATCGTGTCGTCAGGCTGCAACATAACTTTCCGCGCATAGAAAATTGCTGCTGGGTCTCGCATGTCAATTCGCATCACCAGTGGTTTCGTAATGTTCGACGATTCGTTCAGGCGGAAAACGAATACGCCACTAGGATTTGCGTTTGCTTCTTTCAGTCCCCCTACGGAGCCTAAGGCGTCCAAAAGACTGGTGTTTTGAGCTGGCAGATCGTGCAGTCCCGGGCTGCCGACGGCCCCCATTGCTACGAAACGCTTACGCGCACGTTCAAGAATTACTTCTGAATTGGGCCTGAGCGTTGAGTTGTTACCTGCTAAAATTTCTTCGTAGTTAAGTGTGTTTACTTGGTCACCATTGCGAATGGTAACGTTAACTAAATGTGGTTCCATTACAGGGCCACCAGCTTGGTTGATGGCGTCTAGTAAAGTCAGTGGGCCTTGCAATGTTGAAAAGCGTCCTGGGCTTTTTACTGCGCCGGCGACCAAGACCGAGCCAGAAAGATCGCCGATTAGATCAACATGAGCTTGCACGTCAGAAGTCACACCCTTAAGTTTCTGTCGAATCATATCTTCGACTTGAATAAGGGTCATGCCGGCGACGAACTGATGGCCGACATAGGGCAAGGAAATCATGCCTTGAGAGTCGATGCGCACCTTAAACTGAGTGCCTCCACTCGATAGCGGTGCAAAAAGACCGCTTCCCTCCGGAGCGTTATCCGTAATTAAAATGCTGAGCGCATCGCCACCCATCAGTCGGACACTTTGGGCAAGCGGAGAGGTGATGTTCGCCTTTGCCGGTTTTGCAGCGGGACGCATGAAGGGGGCTATTGAATTAGCATTGATTTCCACTAAGTCATATTCAGCGTTTGGATTTTCGACGTCTCCTTTGTAAGGGCCAGCGCCCGATATCACACCGCTGCAACCGGAAAAAGTGAGTGTGGCAATGATCAAGCCAAAAACAGCACTGTTTCGCATGTTTGAGCTTAATTGGCGAAGGGCCAGGGCGTTAGTGGAGTTAATCACGGTGGTCCTCGATAGAAGCAATTAGGAAGCGGGTGATACCGTAAAGCAAAAGCAGCGCCATAAGGATGGTGGCGAGATTATATAAGCGCTCTGGGTAGAGAGCTATTTGTGGTGTATTGGGGCTAATAACTGTTACTAGGGTTCTTATTTTTTTACTTGCTTCAATTCTAGCGTTATCTAGCGCGGCTACGGCGGTTTTATAGGTTTCCTGAGCAATGCCCGCATCAAGAGTCAATTGTTGGAATCGTGAGGCTACAACGTTCAGTTGAGCTCCATCGGGAGCCGAAACCAATAGTCGTTTTTCGGCACTAAGTTGTTCTCGAATCGCGTTTACGCGTTGTTGCTGTTGTTTTACCTGGGGGGCATCAGGGTCAAGTTTGTACAACATTTCTGTTAATGTTGCGCGTTCCTTGGAGTTTTCTCCCTCTAGTGTTTCGATAATAGTAGCGCGTCCTTGTGCGGAACTCCTGCCGTCCAATACTTTGTTAATGTTTTGGAAGCGTAGTAATTCTTCTTTGCGCTGGGCGTAGTTGGTTTGTGCGCCAGTGAGCTCTCCCTGTGCAAACCTCATTTGTTCGCGGGCGATACTGTGAGAGACTTCGTTTACAAAGTGCTCGCTCGCTTCCAGTATGGTTGTGACCATCTGCTCAGCTAGTTGCGGGCTAAATGCTTGAACTTCTACCTTGAGTAATCCAGTCGTTTCGTCGTAGTGAGCAGAGACCATGCGTTGGTAATATTTCAACAACTCTTCGCGAGGGGTATCTGCTTTCACCCAAAAAAACGGATCGCTGCGTTGTTGGGCGTATTGTTCAACCCAGTGTAGGCGGTCTTCCAAAAGTTGCATCATGTCCATTGAGACTATGAATTCACGTAGATACAGAGTTTCTTGTCGGGAGGCTGAGTTAGTCCCGCTTAGCAAGATGCCTAAGCCTGGGAGTTGCGCACCCGGATTGCTACCTTCTTGACGCACCACAACTTGAGCCGAGCTAACGAAGCGGTCGACAGCAAAGAAGCTATAATAGATGAGCGCCAGCGCCATCGGTATAACTATCAGTCCGAGCGTTAGGCGCCAGCCTTTGAATTTACCCATACTACTCATATCCACACGCACCCTTGAAATAAAACGGTGACGACACGATCAGGAAGATCAAGTGTTGTAAGCCATGATGCCCTCATCGACATCGTCATAAATCTGTACTCCACCATTACGCACCAATAACACGACATCGCAAAGTTTTTTTATGTCGCCCATTGAGTGTGATACCAACACCACTTTAGACTTCTGTAGTTTTTCCTCGAAGACATCGGAGCACTTACGCTTGAAATGTGCATCGCCAACTGACATAACTTCGTCAATTAGATAGTAATCAAAATCAAAAGCCATGCTCAAACCGAACGCGACACGTGAGCGCATACCCGAAGAATAAGTTTTCACGGGCTCATCAATCCAGTTGCCTATTTCCGCGAAATCCTCCACGTACGCAACCTTCTTGCGCATAGCTTCGCCCACGGCGCCATATACACGGCAGACAAACTTAATGTTTTCGCGACCAGTCATGCTGCCCTGAAATCCACCGGCCAAACCAACGGGCCAAGAAATACTCTTGTCGGTTGCAACGGTGCCCGAGTCAGGTACATCGGCGCCGCCTAAGAGGCGCATTAGTGTCGATTTGCCAGCGCCATTTCGTCCGATGAGGCCAATGTTTTTTCCTGCTGGGATTTTGAATGACAAGTCACGGAAAATATGCCGGCGGCCTTTTGGGGTGAGGTACGACTTGGTGACGTTTCTGAGCTCGAACACGGGAAGCCTGTAGTTAGCCGTTTTTAGTGGAAACTAGATGCAGTCGTCTCACTCGGTAGGTCCCGAGAGAGACAAATAGCAGTACTAGAGTGGCGCCAATTACGTAGTTGACCGAGATGCCATCAACAGTAACGTAATAGGGGAAGATCTCGGATCGGATCAATTCCAACAGGTGTAGGAATGGGTTAAGCAGAAATAATGGCAGCATTTCTTGGGGCAGGTAGGTGGCAGGGATGAGAACGCCCGAAATAAAGTACAACGGAAAAAACATCATCTGAATAAATAATTTACTGTCCGGAAGTGCATGGGCGATTAATGACAGTAATACACCCAATCCGAATGAGAACAAAAGTCCCAATACGATGGTGATGATCCATTCAATGGGAGCCCGAATCGACATATCAAAGCCATACCAAGCAAATCCAAAAACTAGAATTGCGTACACGGTAGCAGAGATGCTGAACTCCACTAGAATTCTTGCAATAAAAGTGTCGAGTGGTTTGATTTGTTTATAGCCGAACAGAGAGCGGTTTTCCTTTGGACTGTTCATTAGGCGTAGAGCTGTATTCCGAAATAGCAGGAAGGGAGCAAGGCCTACCAGCACAAATACTGGAAAATCAATTCCTGCGATCGTTCGCCCACGTATTAAACTGAATAAAACGCTCAGCACTAAAAGATGGCAAATGGGCTCGAGAAGCGTCCATATGGCCCCCATACGACGGTCGCCGAAACGCGAGCGCGCTTCACGCAACACCAAGGCGAAAATGACGGATTTTTTGATTTGCAGGGGGGAGCGAGGCTTGAGCATGATTTACCGCACAGCACAACGGCGCGATAAACGCGTTGCTTGAATTCATTTTCAGAGGACTATCCGCCAATGTAGGGCAGATTGCTTCCATTCGTGGGGCGGGAGGTTAAACGCTGGGCCGGACAGGAGTCAAGTCGCATAGTTCCCTACCGATAACCGGCCGTTTTTGCCATCGGGAAGGGCATTTTGACAAAATTTGTCCAGTCGGTCAGGACTTGGGGTTGTGCGCGGGATGATGGCTCATGTGGCCATCATTGGATAAGAGAATAAGCCGAAGTGCAGCAGATTTAAACCGAAATGTGTGGAGATTGCAGCGGCCAGTCCGCCGAATCGATAGGCCAGGCCGTAACCGACGCCCGCCAGGGTCGCCAGCAAAAACCACTCCCAACCGGCCCCCCAGTGGGCCAGCCCGAATAATAGAGAAGCGATTAACAGGGCAAGGTGTTCGCCGTAGTGCAGGTGTTGGAGGCGCCGGCTCAGGCCACCTTGTATGTAGCCGCGAAATAGCGCTTCTTCTACTAGCGTCACCAGTAGCAGGTTGTTGTTTATCCACAGCCATGCCTGCGGCGGCCATTTCGGCGACCATTCTACGATTCCCAGCAGCGATGCTCCCCCGAGCGTAACGAGTGCCGTTAGGCTGAGGGTCAGGGCGCCTGCTTTTATCGCTTGCATAAATGAGTGGCGGCCGATGATCCATGGGCACACGAGTAACAGCCAGAAGCCTATCAGCGGTTTATCCAGGTTGAGATACATCGAGAACGGCACGGCGTTCTCGGTGAAGCGCTCCTGATCGATCATCCTGGCGTTTTGAAACCCCGGCCACCAATGCAGAGCGAGGGTGAGGGCCAGGAGGATGAATACGGCATGACCAAGATAGCGGACGTAGCGGGCGTGTTGTTGCCGGGCGGCGAAACCGGTGAGCAGCAACAGGATGATGGCGATGCTCGCCTGGGCGGTAATTTGCCCGTAGGTGAGGGCCAGGACATAGCCGGCAGAGAGGAGTGTCAGGTATGGCCAGGGCATGACGAGCATGAACGTTTCCTTGTTTCGGGTGAGCTCGCTTTAATGTGGGGCATTTAGGCAGATATGGCCGTGCTTCTGCAATTGTGATGCTGTGTCTTAGTGCGTAAAACAGAGTGCGTGACTATGTTTAAAGGTGCCTGAAGTTCGTTTAAGGACGCGTTGCCGAATCCTGCTGGAAAAAGGGGAAGCATATGACAAGTTGGCCCGTGATCGCTGTGACGTTGTTGATGTTGATGCCTCTGATGGCCCTGGTTACTTCGATAAGGGGGTGGGTCATGCATTTCAAGATCGAAGGTGATACTGAGTATTAGTTGCGGTTTGACGTAGTACCGGTCATTTCTATAACGCGAGTATTGAGCACAGGGATGTGGTCCCCCACAAAGTCAGCATTTTGTGGGTAATGCTGTTCCCTTCAGAGAGTATGGGCTGAACAGCCAGCGCATAAAGTGTGGGTGACATAGGGCTGTCGCGCCGGCGATGGCGGGCTTGAGCGGTGCGTTGGACTTTCGGGAGGTTTCGCCGGCGAGTCAGATCTCCGCACCGCTGGCTCCTACAGGGAGCCGCGTGCATTCGACATCAGGTTGTCCGGTGGCCGCTTGGCCAGGCTGCGACGGCGGGCTATCGGAAAGCAAATCGCAGATGCTGCTGGGATGCGTCAGCACGTGCGCGAGGCTCAATGAACGGCCGAGGACCTTGGGACGGGGACGCGATCAAACTTGGAAACCTCTTTGATCCAGAATCGACGGTACTCCGTTTGATCCGGCGCCAACGGCTTGTGATTCGACCAGGCGTGTCCTGTTTTCAAGGCTTCGCGATACGCCTCCCACTCTTTTTCCTCGGCGACTTCCTTCGCCCTTTTCTCATCATCGAACCAACCAAGAACATACACTTCGCCTTGATCGATGCCGTGCTCGATCAATAGATAAATCTCTTTCATACGCTAAACCCATAACGACACATTTCTAAAATACCCTACCACAGCGTATTGCCCTGATTATCGGCAGGGGTTTGCATTTCTTGAGCTTATGGGTTGGGGCAGGGCCACGAGTAGTTTTTTTGGGTTTGGTTATCAGGCTGAACAGGGCGTCTGGCAGGTGCGCTTTTTCGTGTTTCACCTGTAAGGCAGTCATTGGTTGTGAGTACGCATTCGCCGGCAGCCTGGCTCCTGCGGGGGGTATGCGTATGGCTTCCG
>NZ_APIO01000172.1:0-10357 GCF_000408945.1 Pseudomonas sp. G5(2012) | reverse complement strand
CCGCCAGGGACGCTCCGCGTTCCGCTGTCGACGCCTGACTTGAGCCCTGCGCAACGGTGACGCGGAGCGTCACTGGATGCATTCCCACGCAGAGCGTGGGAACGATCATCAGGGGGAGAGGAGTATCAGTTGATCGGCTGAGAGGTGATCGACCATTGGGGATCCAGCGGGCCGATCATCTCCAGCAGCCGTTTATAACCGGTACGCAAGATGCGCCACTCGCCTTCCAGCTTGACGTAGCAATCCTCGTAGATCGCGCTGCCGTTGAGCAGGGTCTGCTCATCGAGGTTGATGAACACGTCGTTGAGGTACCACAGGCCCGTGGCTTCATCACCGTTGACCGCAATCTCCGGGGTGTGGCCGTTGTGCATGCCGAAACGGCGGTTGGTAAAGCTGGTGCGGTAGAACTCGATAGCCTCTTCTATCCCGTTGAGTTCGAACTGGTAAGTCGGGCTGTCGAATCGGACCTTCACGTCGGGTGAAAGGATGCTGCGCAGCAGCTCAAGGTTGCAGGTATCGACTCCACGAAAGTAGCGGGCCTTGAGCTGTTTGATCTGCTCGATGGCAACGAGATCCAGCATGTCGGTAATCTCCAGGGGGAGGGCCACACGGGCTTCGCATGGCCGTCGCAAAAGAGGCGACGTTCACGTCGCCTTGAAGGGTTCAGCAGGGCAGGAAGTGGCCGCCGTTGACGTCCAGTTGCGCGCCGGTAATGGCCTTGGCGTAGTCGCTCGCCAGGTACAGCGCAGCCATGGCGCAATCACTGTCTTCAGGAATCTTGCGCAGCGGAATCTGTTGGGCGATCTGCTCGACCAGCGACTCCATCGGCACCCCCAGGCGCTTGGCTTCGCTCTGGAAGTAGCCAATCACCGGCGCGCCCCACATCCAGCCCATGAAGGTAGAGTTGACGCGGATGCCGAACGGGCCAAGATCCTGGGCCAGGTACTGCACGGCGGTTTTCAACGCGCCTTTGGAGACGGCATAGCCCGATTCCAGCTGGTTGGGGGTGCGGGTGGCCATGGTGTTTATCATGACGATGCTGCCGCACTTCTGTTTCTTCATCTGTGGGAGCACGGCCTGGGTCATGTGCAGGGTGCCGAACAGGTTGACGTCCATTGCGCTGCGCCAGTCGTCCATGGCCGATGCGGAGGAGGTGCCCCAGGCGCCATGGGCGTAGGCAGAGTTGATCAATACGTCGATCCGGCCGAAGTGCTCGGTCGTCAGGTCGGCGAGCGTCTGGCACTGTTCGGGCTGGGTGATGTCGGTGGGGACTTTCAGGATCGGGGTGCTGTAGCCAGCGTCGCGCACCGCTTGTTCGGCCTGATCGAGCTTGGCCGGCGTACGCGCGGCCAACACCACGGCCTTGGCCTGGTACTCCGCGGCACGCACGGCCAGCTTGATGCCCAGGCCAGGACCGATACCGGAAATGATGACGACTTTGTCTTTGAGCAACATGGCAATTACCTTCTTATTGTTTTGGTCGGGAATAAGGCGATCAGGCGCGACTGGCGTGCAGTTCTTCAGCGCGGCGTTTCAGGTCCAGGGCCATCTGGTCGAAGCCGATTTTTACCCAGGCGCCGTGTTCACGCATGATGGTGTCCTGGTTCAGGCCCAGGAAAATGTCAGTGGTGAAATAGCTGCAGCGGTTGGCATCGATGGCCTTGATGTACTGGTCGCGGCGGGCGGCGTCCATGTTCTCGGGAACGGGGCGCTGCTCCCACGACAACAGCTGCTCGGGGTCGCAGGCCACGAGGTATTCGAAGACCGGGACGGTCTCGCCGGTATCGGGAGTCAGTACCTGCATATGTACTTCGTCGCCGATCTGCAGGCCACAGCGGATGCTCGGACAGAAGCTGTTCCACAGGTGGTAATTGTCCAGGTCAACGAGCACTTCCCAGACCACTCGGGCGGGGGCGTCAATTTCCACTGTGTGGGAGGTCACTATGTTTTCGGCTCTGGCCATGACGGTCTCCTGTCGTGCGTTCAGTTGATGGGGCGGGAAGTGATCTGCAGGTGTTCGCTCAAGGGCTGGATCGTCTCGAGCAGGGTTTCGTAACCCGTCTGGGCGATCATCCAGCGCTCGCCGCGCTTGATGTAGCGATCCTGGTAGATCGCACTGCCATGCATGTGGGTGTTGTCCTCGAGGTTGATGAACACGTAGCTCAGGTACCAGAGCGCTGTGGCCTGATCGCCGTTGACTTCGATTTCCGGGGTGTGACCGTTGTGGGTAGCCAGGCGGGTCTTGGTGAACGAGGTGCGGTAGAAGTCCAGTGCATCGCCCAGGCCGTTGACGTGGAACTCGTAGGCCGGGCTCTTGAACGACAGGGCGACGTCCTCGGTGAGCATGTCCTGCAGCATCGAGAGGTTGCACGTGTCGATGGCGCGGAAATAGCGCGCCTTGAGCTGCTTGATCAGCTCGATTGCTTCTAGATCCAACATGGAAAGCCTCCTTGTGGGCAACTCACTCGCTGAGTTGGTATTCACTGGTTTGGATGCAGTCAATTTTCTCGAAGTCGATGAACTGGCTGGTCGATTCGTACATGGCCTGCTGGCGCTTTGCGCAGGTGTCCGGATCGCCAAGGGCTGCGAAGAACCCCTGCTGATTGCCAATGGCTTCGGGCGGGAAGTTTTCTTCGACGATGGCGTGCAGCACCGGCGCGCCGAAGGACAGCGAGCGCACCACGGTGTTCTGTCGGTAGCCGAAAATCGATTGCAGGGGATAGGCCTTGGGCCCGTGTCCGTTGCGCCAGGTGTCGTGCCATTGTTCGTAGCTCAACCGGTGGGGCTTGTGTAGCAGGGCCACCTGATTCATGCCGGGTGTGCGCTCGCCAAGCGGCACCCGGTACTGAGCGGCGCGAGCCTGGCGTTCTTCGGGGTAGGGCTCGGATTCCACCACCAGGTAAGCCTCCTGGCGGCGGGTCTTCGGCGCCACGATCGCCTGGATGGCGGGCCATTGCGAGGCACTGTCCAGCCACAACGAAAGCAGCCCGTCCAACGGCACGGCGCTGTTGGTGATGCGCTGTGCGTGGGCGGCGGCCACCGCCTCATCGACCACCATGACACGGATGTTTTTGGCGCCGGCACGGGCCAGTTC
Organism: Pseudomonas sp. G5(2012); assembly: GCF_000408945.1. NCBI lineage: Bacteria > Pseudomonadati > Pseudomonadota > Gammaproteobacteria > Pseudomonadales > Pseudomonadaceae > Pseudomonas > Pseudomonas sp. G5(2012). The sequence goes on along the minus strand of NZ_APIO01000172.1, from coordinate 7,263 downwards.
GTCGTGTAGGCCAAGCAAGTCCGCACGCCATTGCCCGGCGCTCGGTTGTGTCGGCTTCCACAAGGTCAACATGATTTTTTCCATGGTTACTCCAGCCCTTGTTCAGTGATTGACGCTCAGGTGGCGGGCGCGATATTCGCGGTAGTCCTCGGTCATTTGCGCCTCGTTAAGACCGAAGCGCTCCAGGCTGTAGTCATGGCTGGCGCGTTTTTCCCGGCTGTTTTGCGACAGCCAGGCCTGCGCGTCGGCGCGGGCTTTATCGGTAAACGCCAGGTCGGCAAAGGCGTAGACCTTCTCCAGCACTTGCAATGGCTGGGTCACGGTGTCGGCGAAGTTGATGTCGAGAAAGCGCTCGGCAGCGTGTTGATCGCGTACCTGCATGGTGTGCCGGATGCCGCGCGCCATGCGAGTGTTCCACTGCTCGCCGGCGGCTTTCGGGTCCGGGGTGTCGCTGTACATCTGCCACAGGGTGTGGGCCATGCTGGCCATCGACGGGATGGTCTGGGCCGGTTCGCGGTGGGTCAGAATCACCTGGGCCTTGGGGAAGACATCCAGCAGCAAATGCAAGGTGTGCAGGTGCTGGGGCGCTTTGAGCAGCCAACGCTGGCCCATCGGTTCACCCCGTTGTTGTTTCTGCCACTGCAGGAACTGCAGCATTTTTTTCAGTTGGGTGTAGACCGGGCGCTGGTCCTGGCGGTCCAGCCAGTGGGTGTAGCTGGGCACATTGACGTAGGCGTCCATGGCGCACATGAACGAGTGTTCCATGAGCATGAACTCTTCGTCGCAGAGCATGGCGTCCAGAGGGTGGATCGCCAGGATCTGCGGAATGACTTCGGCCATCAGGTCGACCTCGGCCTTGGCCTGGGCAATGCGCTTGGCCGGCACTGCCAGGGTTTCGTCGGCCAGCGGTGCCGGAAAACGCGTCTCCCACCAGGCGGCCGAGTAGAAGCGCGGGTCGACCGCCAGGGTGCGCTGAAGCATGGTGGTGCCAGTGCGCGGCAGACCCACGATGACCAGCGGATCGTCGATCGCTATCTCGATAATTTCCGGGTAACGGCGCAGGTAGTCCTCCATCACCAGGCGGTTGACCAGTTGCCCCACCAGCCGTTCTTCCAGCAAATACAGGCCGGACGGTGACAGCCGGGCTTCGGCGGCCAGCGCAACCAGCAGCGCCTGCAACGACTCGCGATAGTTGTCATCGCCAAAATCGCTCAGGCCATTGGCGCGCGCGATGGCGCTGGCCAACAGGTTTTCCACGGTCAGGTCTTCAATGCGAGTGAGCGCGTTCATACGACCTCCGCCACGGCAGACACGTTGATTACGCGAGTGGTGGGGTGGCATTGCTCCTGGGCGCCGACCCAGCGCAGGCACAGGGTGCCTTGGCGTACGCCGGCGGTTTGCAGCCAGTTGCTTACCCCAGGGTCGAGCTCGCTGAGTACCAGGGTCACGCCGCCGTTTTCGTCGTAGCGGGCCTGGTGCTTGTTGAAGCAGATCTGGTGGTAGCGGTAGTCCAGCGATTCCATCCAGTAGTTGTTGATCTGCAAGTTCCAGAAGTCGCAGTCCGGCACCTTGTCGATGTGAATCACCAGCGCCTCTTTCTCGGCCAGCGCCCAGTGCGAGTGGTAATAGAAGATGTTCGGGTCACCGCCCACGGACTGGCAGAGCGCCTGGTTGGCGGGAGGCAGTTGATTGCTGTGCGGCAGGTAGCTTTGGCTCCAGTCGGCGAACAGCCTCGCGGTGTTTTCCACGAAGCTCGATACCCGCGCCAGGCCCTGTTGGAATGTCGCCGGATCAAGGGCCTGCGGCTTGCTCTCGGTGCCGATGCGCTCAATGCTCAGCTTGGCCGGCACTTCGCTGCGACGGTCAAGAAACGTCTGGCGCACGATCAGGGCATTGGTGGCGTCTTCCATCTTCAGCCAGTTGCCCGGTTGCGGCTCGGTGCTGAGGATGATCTCGAAATTGCCCTGGGCATCGACCTGCAGCTGGCTGGCGTCGATGAAGCCGGTCTGGATCAAGGTGCCGTCGGTTTCGTAACCGCCTTTCTGGGTGCCAAAGCTCAGGTAGGCGACGCTGCCGCGCTGGCCTTTGATGCGGTATTGCAGCGTGCCGTCCAGGCGCGAGTACTCGTAGAGGTTGTCCGGGTTGTCGGCACCAATCTTCGCGGTCTCGTGGGAAGTCTTGAAAAAGCTGGGAAAGGCCGGGTCGGCAAACTCGATGTGCATCTCCAGGCCGATGCGCAGCAGGCGTGTGAGGTAGCGGAAACCTTCGGCGCGGGTGGCCGCATCGGCCGGTGCTTCGGGGCGCAGGATCTGCTCGCCGCAGCGCTTGAGGTGATCGCAGAACGTGGCCCAGGTCTGGCCACTCAACAACTGTTGTTCGTCAATAGAGCTGATTGTCATTGTTAGACTCTCTTGATGGGACGAGCACCGCCGCAGGGTGCTCGCTGGATGCCCGGCGAACCGGGCGCCGGGGCTAGAGTTCCTTGCCGATGAAGCCGCGCTCGATCAGCACCTCGATGATCCGATCCACTGCACCCTCGGGCGTCAGCTTGCTGGTCTGGATATGAATATCCGGCTTGCTCGGCACCTCATAAGGCGAGTCGATGCCCGTGAAGTTTTTCAGCTCGCCGCGGCGGACTTTCTTGTACAGGCCCTTGGGGTCGCGCTCTTCGGCCACGGCCAGCGGCGTATCGACGAAGATCTCGATGAACTCGCCTTCCTGCAGCAGCCCACGCGCCATCTCGCGCTCGGAACGGAAGGGCGAGATGAAGGCGGTCAACACGATCAACCCGGCATCCACGAATAACTTGGACACCTCGGCTACCCGGCGGATGTTTTCCACGCGGTCGGCGTCAGTGAAGCCCAGGTCGCGGTTCAAGCCGTGACGCACGTTGTCGCCGTCGAGCAGGTAGGTATGGCGGCCGCGAGCGTACAGGCGGGTTTCCAGCAGGTTGGCAATGGCCGATTTGCCGGCCCCCGACAAACCGGTGAACCACAGCAGCACCGGCTGCTGGCCCATCTGTTCGGCGCGAGCCTTCTTGTTCACATCCACGTGTTGCATATGGATGTTCTGCGAGCGGCGCAGGGAGAACTCGATCAGGCCGGCGCCGACGGTGGCGTTGGTCAGGCGGTCGATGAGGATGAAGCTGCCGGTTTCCCGGTTGTTCTTATAGGCATCGAAAGCGATCGGCTGGCTGGTAAACAGGTTGCACACGCCGATCTCGTTCAACGCCAGTTCCTTGGCCGCCAAGTGCTCCATGGTATTGACGTTGATCTTGTACTTGGGCACCGCCAAGGTGACCGACAGCGTCTTGCCGCCGATCTTCATCAAGTACGGGCGGCCGGCGAGCATGGCCTGTTCGTGCATCCAGATCAGGCTGACCTGGAATTGGTCGGCGACGCTGGCCGGGTCTTCGGCGGTGGACAGTACATCGCCGCGGCTGCAATCGACTTCATCGGTCAGGGTGAGGGTGATGGACTGCCCAGCCACGGCTTGTTGCAGGTCGCCATCGAGGGTAACGATGCGCGAGATCCGGCTCTCTTGCCCGGCTGGCAACACACGGACGCGGTCACCGGGATGGATCACGCCGCTGGCGATGGTCCCGGTGAAACCACGGAAATCCAGGTTGGGGCGATTGACCCATTGCACCGGCATGCGGAACGCCAGTTTCTGCTGGTGCGCCTCGTCGACCTCAACGGTTTCCAGATAGCCCATCAGCGTGGTGCCGCGGTACCACGGCATGTGCTCGCTCTGCTCGGTGATGTTTTCGCCGCGCAGTGCGGACATCGGGATCGCGGTGAAATCCTGCAGGTTGATCTGTTTGGCGAAGGCGCGATAGTCATCGACGATGGCGTTGAAGACTTTCTCCGAGTAGTCCATCAGGTCCATCTTGTTGACCGCCAATACCACCTTGCGAATGCCGAGCAGCGAGGCCAGGTAGCTGTGACGCCTGGATTGGGTCAGTACGCCGCGTCGGGCATCGATCATCACCACGGCCACGTCCGCGGTGGAAGCGCCAGTCACCATGTTGCGGGTGTACTGCTCATGGCCCGGGGTGTCGGCAACGATGAACTTGCGCCGGTCGGTGGAGAAAAAACGGTAGGCCACGTCGATGGTGATGCCTTGTTCGCGCTCGGCGGCCAGGCCATCCACCAACAGGGCGAAGTCCAGTTCGCCACCCTGGGTGCCGTCTTTTTTCGAGTCGGCCTCCAGCGCTTCCATCTGGTCTTCGAAGAGCATTTTCGAATCGTAGAGCAGGCGTCCGATCAGGGTGCTCTTGCCATCGTCGACGCTGCCGCAGGTGATGAACCGCAGCAGGCTCTTGTGCTCGTGGGCCTTGAGGTATTGGCCGATATCCTCGGCAATCAGGTCAGATACGTGTGCCATTAGAAATACCCCTCTTGTTTTTTCTTCTCCATCGATGCGGACGAGTCGTGGTCGATCATTCGCCCCTGACGCTCGGACGTGCGGGTCAGCAGCATTTCCTGAATGATCTTGGGCAGGGTGTCGGCCTCGGATTCGACGGCACCGGTGAGCGGGTAGCAACCCAGGGTGCGGAAGCGCACGTTGCGCATCATCGGCACTTCACCCGGGTTGAGCGGCATGCGTTCGTCATCGACCATGATCAGCATGCCGTCACGCTCGACCACCGGGCGCGGCGCGGCGAAGTACAGCGGTACGATCGGGATGTTTTCCAGGTAGATGTATTGCCAGATGTCCAGCTCGGTCCAGTTGGAAAGGGGGAAGACGCGAATCGACTCGCCTTTGTGCTTGCGCGTGTTGTACAGGTGCCAGAGTTCCGGGCGCTGCTTCTTCGGGTCCCAGCGATGCTGGTCGGAGCGGAAGGAAAAAATCCGTTCCTTGGCCCGGGATTTTTCCTCGTCGCGTCGCGCACCGCCGAAGGCCGCGTCGAAACCGTAGTGATCCAGCGCCTGTTTCAGGCCTTCGGTCTTCATGATGTCGGTGTGGATCTGCGACCCGTGCTTGAACGGGCTGATGCCCATTTCAATGCCTTCGGGGTTGGTGTGGGTCAGCAGGTCCACGTTCAGCTTGGCCACCATCTGATCGCGGAAGCGATACATCTCCTGGAACTTCCAGGTGGTGTCGACATGCAGCAAAGGGAAGGGCGGCTTGGCCGGGTAGAAGGCCTTCATGGCCAGGTGCAGCATGACCGCGCTGTCCTTGCCGATGGAGTAGAGCATGACCGGGTTGTCGGCTTCGGCGACAACCTCGCGCATTGCCTGGATGCTCTCGGCCTCCAGTCGTTGCAGGTGGGTAAGCGTCATAGATTTTCCTCTCGCTTTTTGTTGTTGTCGTTTATCAACGTACAACTGCTGCGATTCGGACTTATGCGCGACTTGATGTTTTAACATCAGGCGCAACATCTGCAGCATGGGGTCGCGGGGAAGAGGGGGGGCGATGGTCGCTGGCACATCGTCATGGCTGACGCGCGCGGCTTGCTGACTGATCTGGGTCGCCAGTTCGCGGGCACCGCTGAGCATTGCGCTGGCTTGCGGCAGATGGAACAGATGCAGGCGTTCAGCGCGTTCGCCAGCCCAGGTGATAAAGGTCGCGGCGCGTTGCCAGTGCATGCCCGAGAGCAGCGCGAAGACTTTGCGTTCGGCCGAGCGACACAGGCGGTCGAAGAACTCTTCCAGGTGGGGGGCGCGCAACCCGTCTTCGTAAGGCAGCCAGAGCACCTTGCCGCGATTGCTGACCGCGCGCAGCACCCCGTAACTGAGCTTGCCCTGGTCGTTGCGCGCACCGTAGTCATCGATCCAGTGGATCTCGCCGTTCTGCGTACGCGCCTGTTCGAGAATGTCCCGGTAGGTGCTGCGGTACCAGCGCTGCACCGCCAGCGAAGCATTGGCGACACGCTTGGCCGGGCGCTCGGCATTGAGCTGCCAGCGTTGCAGATAATGGGCGGCGGTGCGTTCTGGCAGGTCGATATCGTGCAGACGCTTGACCAATGCCTGCATCGCTTCCAGTTGCCAGAGCAGGAACGGCAGCTGGTGCCGTTCCGGCAGCGTGCTGACCAGCAATTGGTAGATGCTGCGTTCTTGCTCGGCGCTGAGGCTGCGGCCCTCACCTTGCTTGCGCCCACGTTCGCGCACAGGCACGGCGCTCCAGCCACCGGCTTGCCACGCCTTGTAGGCAGAGATGATGGTCGGCGATGAGAGCCCGGTGTCCTGGCTGATGGTCTTGAGCGTGCTGCCGCCGATGCGCAACTGCACGGCACGCAGGCGCAGCTGGTTGATCTGCGCAACGGATAACTGATTGCCGTGGGACACGGGAACTCCTGTTAAACATCCATTTGCTGAGTGGCGGGGCTGTAGATGTCTGTACTGTTCCCGGATCCGCAAAACGGCGCATAGGCCGAACGGACCATACGAAGAACAAAAACAGGAGAATTCCCATGAACGACTCAATGACTGTTCTGCTTGAAGACGTCATCGGTATTGTTCGCGCAGCGGGCGAGCTGGTGATGGAGGTGTATCGCTCGGATTTCGAGGTGCGCGGGAAAGTCGATACCTCGCCGGTGACCGAGGCTGACGAGCGCGCCGAGGCGCTGATTCTGCAGGCCTTGGCTGCACGCACGCCGCAGATCCCGGTGATTTCCGAAGAGGCCGCCGCTGCCGGCCATGTGCCCGAGGTGGGCCAGCGGTTCTGGCTGGTGGACCCGCTGGACGGCACCAAGGAGTTCATCAATCGCAATGGCGAGTTCACCGTCAATATCGCCCTGATCGATAACGGTGAACCGGTGCTCGGGGTAGTCCTGGCGCCCGCGCTGGACCGACTGTTTGCCGGTGCCCGTGGTTACGGCGCCTTTATCGAACAGACGGGAGAGCGCCAGGCAATTCACTGCCGAACGGTGTCGCAGGAGGGGCTGGACGTGGTCGCCAGCCGCTCCCATGGCGATGCCGAGGCGCTGGATAAATTCCTCGACGGGCGTCAGGTGCGTTCACTGAAAAGTGCCGGTTCATCGCTGAAGATTTGCCTGGTGGCTGCTGGCGAAGCAGACCTTTATCCGCGCCTGGGGCGCACCATGGAGTGGGACATTGCCGCGGGGCATGCGGTGCTTGTCGCGGCCGGTGGGCAGATTCGCACCCTTGCCGGCGATGCGCTGCGTTATGGCAAGCCCGGCCTGGACAACCCGCATTTCTACGCTCAGGGTCTATAGACCTCAGACGCTTGCGTGCGCTGGTTGCATATTTGGATTGGGTGTATATCCGTTGCTGCGGTAACGGCGACTTATGGTTTCGC
>NZ_APIO01000171.1:0-14138 GCF_000408945.1 Pseudomonas sp. G5(2012) | reverse complement strand
CCGCAGGAATGGATATGTACACCTGTAAGACAAACACCAGCGATCAAAAAGTCAGTCGGTATAACTCAGTCCCGAGGCCCTACCCTGCTGAACCCGTCCACGCGTAGCCAGGCAGTAATAGAGCGGACACGTCACCACCAACCCCACCAGCCAGGACAAATCCGCACCCTCGACCAGATTGGCATAAGGCCCCACATACAACGACGTGTTGGCAAACGGCAACTGCACAATGATCCCGATGAAATACGCCACGATCGCATGCAGATTGAAGCGCCCATACATCCCGCCATCCGCACGGAAAATCGAGGCAATGTCATACCGCCCACGCTTGATCACATAGAAGTCGATCAGGTTGATCGAAGCCCATGGCACCAGCACCAACAGCAATGCCAGGATCAGCCCGATGAACTGCGAGATGAAATCCGCCGAAGCGCCCAATGCCACCACACAGCAACCCGCCAGCACCCCGCTCGACAACATCACGCGCACCTTGATGCTCGGCGTCCACTGACTGGCGAACGTCTGGATCGAGGTGATGATCGACAGCACCGCGCCATACAGATTCAAGGCGTTGTGGCTGATGATATTGAGCAGGAACAGCACCATCAGGATCGGTCCCAGCCAGCCGGTGGATTGCTTCACCGCGGCCATCGCTTCAGTACCTTCCGGCGTCGCCAACACAGCCACCGCACCGAAGGTGAAGGACAGGATCGTGCCCAGAGTTGCCCCCAGGTAGGTGGCCCAGAACGGCTTGGCAATCCCGATATCCGCCGGCAGGTAACGCGAATAGTCCGACACGTAAGGCGAAAAGCTTATCTGCCAGATGATCCCCAGGGACACGGTGGCCAGCCAGCCGGACAGGTTAAAACCACCCCGGGTGAAAAAGTCCGCCGGCAGGTCATGGGCGAAGATGTAGAGGAACCCGGCGAGCAAGGCGCTGCCCATGACCCAGGTGCCGATGCGGTTGAGCGAATGGATGAAGCGGTAACCGATCACGCCGATCGCCGTGGCGCTGAGCGCTCCGATCAGGATGCTCGCCGGCACCGGTACCGAGGGCGCGATGCCGACAATCGACTTGCCCGCCAGGACGATGTTGGAGATGAAGAAGCCGACGTAGATCAGTGCGGCGAAGAACACGATCAGCAACGCGCCATAGCGGCCGAACTGGCCACGGCTCTGGACCATTTGTGGAATGCCCATGCGCGGCCCTTGCGCCGAGGCCAAGGCAATCACCAGCCCGCCCACCATGTGCCCGAGGGCAATCGCCAGCAGCCCCCAAAACAGGTCGAGATGGAACACCTGGACCACCATGGCACCGGTAACGATGGGCAGCGGCGCGATGTTGGTGCTGAACCACAGGGTGAAGAGATCGCGGGCCTTCCCATGGCGCTCTGCGAGTGGAACGTAATCGACCGTGTGATTTTCAATCAACGGGTCTTGCCGGGACATCTGGGACATATGCATGAACTCGAGTTTGTCTGTTCTTATCTTTGTATGAAGCCAAACCGGGGGGACTCTCTGGCCGCCCCTCAGATGCGCACCATATTATGGTATTCCAACATTTGCACAAGACTGATTCGGTCTTTAAGCGCCCATCTGATCCGGCATCCTCCGGCCAATCTGCACCTATTGCCTAGCTGAAAGCCCCGCAAACACTGACTTAAAGACCAAAGGCATACGTTTATCGGACGACCAAAAAAGCCCTTGCAAACGTTGTATTACGGTATACCATCAGACCTACAAACTCATAAAAACCACGTTCCACTCCCGAGGACAGTCCAATGATCGATGCCGCCATCTACAAACAAGTCATGGGCTCGTTCCCGTCCGGCGTCTGCGTGATCACCACACTCGATGACGATGGGCAGGTCGTCGGCCTGACCGCCAGCGCCTTCAGCTCGCTGTCGATGGACCCGGCCCTGGTGCTGTTCTGCCCTAACTACAGCTCGGACTCCTACCCGGTCCTGATCAGGAACAAACGTTTCGCCATTCATGTGCTGTCCGGCGGCCAGCAGAGCGAAGCCTATGCCTTCGCACGCAAGGGCAAGGACAAGGCGCAAGGCATCGATTGGACGTTGAGCGAACTCGGCAACCCGATCCTGGCCAACGCCACGGCGGTTATCGAATGCGAACTGTGGCGCGAGTATGAAGGGGGCGACCACGCGATCATGGTCGGCGCAGTGAAGAACCTGATCGTGCCCCAACACAATGCCGGGCCACTGGTGTATTGCCACGGCAAGATGGGTGCCTTGCCCGTTCTGGCCTGACACAGCAAAAGATCGCAGCCTTCGGCAGCTCCTACAGGGAGTATGTGAGCTTTTGTAGGAGCTGCCGAAGGCTGCGATCTTTTGATCTGATAGATTTTGCAGTATAACCGTATTATGGTATACCAATAATCAACAGCCCCGCAGTCGACGGGTCGACCACAAGAGATTCGAGGTAGCGTCATGAAATTTTCCCTGTTCGTACACATGGAACGTTGGGACGAAAGCGTCAGCCACCGCCAGTTGTTCGAAGACCTGACCGAACTGACGCTGATGGCCGAAGCCGGTGGTTTCAGCACCGTATGGATCGGTGAACACCACGCCATGGAATACACCATTTCGCCAAGCCCGATGCCACTGCTGGCGTACCTGGCTGGCAAAACCACCACCATTCATCTTGGCGCCGGCACCATCATCGCGCCGTTCTGGCACCCCATCCGGGTCGCCGGCGAATGCGCACTGCTCGATGTCATCAGCAACGGTCGCATGGAAGTGGGCCTGGCCCGTGGTGCTTACCAGGTTGAATTCGACCGTATGGCCGGCGGCATGCCAGCTTCCTCTGGTGGCCAGGCATTGCGCGAAATGGTCCCGGTGGTTCGAGCCCTGTGGCAAGGCGACTACGCCCATGACGGCGACATCTGGAAGTTCCCGACTTCCACCAGCGTGCCCAAGCCGATCCAGAAACCGAACCCGCCGATGTGGATCGCCGCCCGTGACCCGGACTCGCACAACTTCGCCGTCGCCAACGGCTGCAACGTGATGGTCACGCCGCTGATGAAAGGCGACGAAGAAGTCCTGGACCTGAAGAACAAATTCCAGACCGCCCTGGACAACAACCCGGACGTGCCGCGCCCACAATTGATGGTGCTGCGCCATACCCACGTGCATTCGGTCGACAATCCCGAAGGCTGGAAGGTCGGGGCCAAGGCGATCGCCAAGTTCTACCGCACATTCGATGCCTGGTTCGGCAACAAGGAAACCCCGGTCAACGGCTTCCTGGCACCGAGTCCGGAAGAGAAATTCGCCGGCCGTCCAGAGTTCGAACTGGAGAGCTTGCACAAGACCGCGATGATCGGCACCCCGGAAGAAATCATCCCGCGCATCAAGTACTACCAGGAGCTGGGCGTCGACGAGTTCAGCTTCTGGTGCGACAACAGCCTGCCGCATGCCGAGAAGAAGAAATCCCTGGAACTGTTTATCAAGCACGTAGTGCCAGCGTTCCGCTGAGCCCACCCCCTGTGGGAGCGAGCCTGCTCGCGAAGCGATCTGACAGTCGACATTGATGTTGGATGTGAAACCCTCTTCGCGAGCAGGCTCGCTCCCACAAGGATTGTTGAATGATGTCCAGGTTCGATTTCCATGCTCAATAATGGTCATCTCCGGTCACTCCCCCTTCCCTCCGGCGCCGCGCAGGCTTACCTGCGCGGCGAATGGACCGCTTCGCATATCCATTTGAAGCGCCTGCCCGCCAGTGTTTCCGCCAAGCAGAACGGCTTCTGGCAACCCGTTTACTGAGCCTGCCCAAATAGAAAGTCACGCACGCCATACCGCTTCATTGCGCGGTATGCACCGTGCATTGTGCTTCGGCTCATGATCAGGTTTGCCCCATGAACAATAACAACGCTCTGTTGATCATCGACATGCAACAGGAGGACGGTTTCGTCCTCGAACACTTCGACAAGGTGGTGGCCAATACGGCCTATCTTCTCGATACCGCCCGCCAGCAGCGGGTCCCGATCCTCTACACCCGCCACATCAATCAAGCCGATGGCAACGACTTGCCACGCGGCGAACCCCGTGCGTGCGATGGCGGTCCGAGCGGCTACCGCGCCGGCACCCGCCAGGTAGAGATCATCGAGCGCCTGGCCCCGCGGCCTGATGAAGCCATTATCGACAAAGGCCGCTACAGCGCCTTCCACCGTACCGACCTGGATGCCCGGCTCAAGGCGCTGGACGTCGACACCCTGATCATCAGCGGCGTGCTCACCGATGTCTGCGTGCTGACCACGGTGTTCGATGCGTTCGCCCTGGGTTATCACACTCGCCTGGTCAGCGACGCCTGCACCACGACCACCTTGGCCGGGCACTACTCGGCCCTGTTGATCATGGTCAACTGGGTCTACTCCCTGGAAATCCTCACCAGCAGTGAATGCCGGCGCGCCCTGCAAAACCTCGACTACTTGAGCCTCAATCCCGAGCACCCGGACCTGTTCGCCCACCAGCCCCATGAGCTGCCAGGCACCATCGCCCGGCTGCAAAACCACCTCGTGCGGACTCAGGAGTAATCGCCATGCAAGTCGAAAAAAGAAGCATCGATTTCATTCCCGAAGCCGAACGCCATGGCCGGCCAGGGTCGCTGTTCTTCATCTGGTTCGGCGCCAACATGAACATCACCACCATCGCCTCCGGGGTACTGCCGGTAGTGATGGGGCTCAACCTGTTCTGGAGCGCCCTGGCAATCGTCGTCGGCTCGCTGCTGGGGGCGATTTTCATGGCCTCCCATTCCGCCCAGGGGCCAAAGCTGGGCATCCCGCAGATGATCCAGAGCCGTGCGCAGTTCGGCGTACTCGGGGCGGTGTTGCCGCTGCTGTTCGTGATGCTGATCTACCTGGGGTTCTTCGTCAGCAACACCCTGCTTGCGGCACAGGCGCTTGAGTCGGCCAGCCCGTTGCCGGCAAGCGGCAACATCTACCTGATCGGCGCCTTGTGTTTCGTGGTTGCGCTGTATGGCTATCGATTGATTCACCGTTTGCAGAAGCTGCTGTCGATCCTCTCGCTGCTAGTGTTCGCCGCCGCCACGTTGCTCGCCTTGCAACTGACGATCCCGGCCGAACAATGGCTGCCGACGGGCTTCTCGCTGTCGAAGTTCCTGGTGGCGGTGAGCATTGCCGTGACCTGGCAGCTGTCCTACGCGCCTTACGTCGCCGACTATTCTCGCTACCTGCCAAGCCGCGCGAGCGCCGCACAGGTGTTCTGGTACAGCTACGCCGGCACGGTCAGCGGCGGTGCCTGGATGATGATTCTCGGGGCGATCCTGAGCGTCGGGATCGGCGACTTCTCCAGTAATGTCGGAGGCCATGTTGCCGGGCTGTTTGGCAGCGGCGCGATCCTGCTATTCGCCTTCATCGTCTATGGCCAGGTGTCGATCAACGTGTTCAACCTGTACGGGGCGTTCATGTCGACCATCACGGTGATCGAACCCTTCGCGCGCTTGAAGGTGACGCCACGGATACGCGGCCTGTTCATGCTGGTGATCAGCGTCATAGCGACCGGACTGTGCACCATCAGTCAGGACGACTTCATCACCTTCTTCCTCAACTTCATTTTCTTCATGAGCTACTTCCTGATTCCTTGGACGGCGATCAATCTGGTGGACTTCTATTGCCTGCGCAAGGGTGAGTACCGGATCGATGACATCTTCGACCTCAACGGGATTTATGGACGGGTCAACTGGATCGCCTGCGGCAGTTTCGTCCTGGCGATTGCCTTGGAGATTCCGTTCATGAATACCACCCTTTACGTCGGTCCGGTCGCCACAGCCCTCGACGGTGTCGACCTGGCCTGGCTGGTGGGCTTGCTGGTGCCGGCCTTGAGTTATTACTGGCTGATGAAACTCGGCAAGCGGGCCGAGCGAATCGGCGAACTGTCCTGACCCATCCCTGAAGACCACGACGCCGGATGCCATGCCCTGCGTCGTGCCCTGGCCCCGGACATTGGTCAGCACACTGAATCCTGCGGTGTACGGGTGGTGCATGGCTGCCATCAACTGGTAGCCTGAGCATCCTTGCCTGCACGTCCCTGATCAATCATCGGGGCGCGACGACACCTTGATGATCGCTATACCTTCACTCAATCCAGACAACGGTGACCTACCTTGACCAGCACCAACCCCGCACTGGCCCGCGATATCGACGGCAAAGCAATCTCTGCCAAGGTTCTCGACGAGGTTCGAGAAGAGGTTCAGGTCCTGGCCCGCCAACAGATCTACCCCGCCCTGGCCGTATTGCTTGTCGGTGAAGACCCGGCCAGCGAGGTGTATGTGCGCAACAAACTGCTGCGGGCCAAGGAAGTCGGCATCCGTTCACTGGAGTACCGCCTGCCGGAAATCGCCAGCCAGAACGACGTGCTGCAACTGATCGCGCAGTTGAACGCCGACGTCACGGTGAACGGCATCCTGGTGCAATTACCCCTGCCGGCCCACATCGATGAAGCGGCGGTGATTCATGCCATTGACCCGATCAAGGACGTGGATGGTTTTCATCGGGAAAACGTCGGTGGACTGGTTCAAGGGATCGAAGTATTGACACCCTGCACACCCAGCGGTTGCATGCGGCTGCTGCAGGAAACCTGCGGTGACTTGAGTGGCCTGCACGCAGTCGTCATCGGCCGTTCGAACATTGTCGGCAAACCCATGGCGACGCTGTTGTTGCAGGCCGATTGCTCGGTCAGCGTGGTGCACTCGCGCAGCGTCGATGCGCCGACATTGTGCCGGATGGCGGACATCGTGGTGGTCGCGGTGGGTCGCCCACAGATGATTGACGCCAGCTGGCTCAAGCCCGGGGCGGTGGTGATTGATGTGGGGATTAATCGCATCACCACCGCATCGGGCACTCGACTGGTCGGCGATGTCGATTACGCCAGTGCGCGCACTGTCGCCAGCGCAATCACGCCGGTGCCGGGTGGTGTCGGGCCGATGACCATTGCTTATCTGCTGAAAAACACCCTGGTTGCCAGCCAGTTGCAGCGTGGGGTCCGTACTCGCCACTCGATGCCACTGTAGGAGCGAGCCTGCTCGCGATGGTCTCAAGGGCGCCGCGTGTACCCAGACAACACGCGTTATCGTTAACGACCATCGCGAGCAGGCTCGCTCCTACAGGAAGAGGTAGATCACTGTCGATCAGTGGTTGTAGGCCCGCTCATTGTGCTCGCCCAGATCCAGGCCCAACTCCTCCACCGACTCATCGGCTCGCAGGCCGACCACGACATTCACCACTTTAAGAATGATCCAGCTGATGACGAAGCAATACACCGTCGTCAGCGCTACACCCTTGATCTGCGCCAGCACCTGCCCGCCCATGCTCACGCCTTCCACCAGCCCGCCCAGGGACGGCACGCAAAACACACCGGTCAACACTGCGCCGATCATCCCGCCGATGCCGTGAAGGCCGAACACGTCGAGGCTGTCGTCATAACCGAAGCGGCGCTTGAGCACGGTGACGCTCAAGTAGCAAAACACCCCGCATAACAAACCGATGGCCAGGGCGCCGCCCACGCCCACATAGGCACACGCCGGCGTAATCCCCACCAGGCCGGCCAGGGCACCACTGGCCAGGCCCAGTGCACTCGGCTTGCCGACCTTGAACCACTCGGTGAACATCCAGCCAAGAATCCCGGCGCACGCTCCCAGCTGGGTATTGAGCATGACGATGCCGGACGTACCACTGAGGCCGCCACCGGAACCGATGTTAAAGCCAAACCAGCCGACCCAGAGCATCGCTGCACCGGCCATGGTCAGGCTCAGGTTGTGCGCAGGCATCGGGGTATTTTCATAGCCCTTGCGCTTGCCCAGGATCAGGCAGGCGGCCAGCGCGGCGACACCGGCATTGATGTGCACCGCGGTGCCACCGGCAAAATCGAGGACTCCCCAGTTATGCATCAAGGCCCCCGCACCACCCCAGACCATGTGCGCCACCGGGGCGTACACCAGGGTGAACCACAGCGCCATGAACAACAGCGCCGCGGAGAATTTCATGCGTTCGGCGAAGGCACCGGCAATCAGCGCCGGGGTGATGATGGCAAAGGTCATCTGGAAGGTCACGAACACCCCTTCCGGAATCTCCCCGACCAGGCTTTGCGGAGTCATTCCGGAAAGGAAGGCACGGCTCATGCCGCCGACAAAACTGTTGAAGGACACCTCGCCCTCGACCATGCCCGTGGTGTCGACCACCATGCTGTAGCCATAAATCACCCACAACACGCCCACCAGCCCTGCGATGCCGAAACACTGGGTGAACAACGACAACATGTTTTTCGCCCGCACCAGGCCGCCATAGAACAGGGCGAGACCGGGCAAGCACATGAACAGCACCAATACCGCCGCCATCACCATCCAGGCCGTGCTGCCGGTGTTCAACGTGGGCGCATCGGCAGCTTGCGCCAAGGGCACCAGCGCACCACTCGCCAATAAGCCAACAAGGGATTTGCCGAGAAGACGATTGACCATGTTCAAAGCTCCTGCAATGGAAATGGGAAGTGTCGGCAGCGAGCAAGTGTTGGCGCGTGAGCCTCTTGGCGGGCCCCCTAATCTGATCGTTCCCACGCTCCTGCGTGGGAACGATCCAAATCAACCTCAGAAACCGGAACCCGGGATCCAGCTTGTCCCCGCCAGCGGCACCCGCGCCATGGCCGCCGATTCCACCGTCAATGCCACCAGGTCCTCCGGGTCCAGGTTATGCAGGTGCGACTTGCCGCATGCGCGGGCCATGGTCTGGGCTTCCAGCACCAGCACTCGCAGGTAATTGGCCAGGCGGCGACCGCCTTCCACCGGGTCCAGGCGCTTGGACAGCTCCGGGTCCTGGGTGGTAATCCCTGCCGGGTCACGGCCATTCTGCCAGTCGTCATAAAAGCCTGCGGCTGAACCAATCTTGTGCAGCTCTTCATCCAGGCGCGGATGGTTGTCGCCCAGCGCAATCAGGGCCGCCGTGCCAATGGCCACCGCGTCCGCGCCCAGCGCCATGGCCTTGGCCACGTCGGCACCGTTGCGAATCCCTCCCGAAACGATCAGTTGGACCTTGCGATGCATGCCCATCTCTTGCAAAGCCTGTACCGCTTGCGGGATGGCCGGCAAAATCGGAATCCCCACGTGCTCGATGAACACTTCCTGGGTCGCCGCCGTGCCGCCCTGCATGCCGTCGAGCACAATCACGTCGGCCCCGGCCTTCACCGCCAGCTTGACGTCGTAGTACGGGCGACTGGCGCCGATCTTGACGTAGATCGGCTTCTCCCAATCGGTGATTTCGCGGATCTCGGCGATCTTGATCGCCAGGTCATCCGGGCCGGTCCAGTCCGGATGACGGCAGGCGCTGCGCTGGTCGACACCGATCGGCAAGGTGCGCATGCCGGCCACGCGCTCGGTGACTTTCATGCCCAGCAACATGCCGCCGCCACCGGGTTTGGCGCCCTGCCCCAGGACGATTTCGATGGCGTCCGCCTTGCGCAGGTCATCCGGGTTCATGCCGTAGCGCGATGGCAGGTACTGATAGACCAGATGCTGCGACTGCCCGCGCTCCTCCGGGGTCATGCCACCATCACCGGTAGTGGTGCTGGTACCAGCGATGGTCGCACCACGGCCCAGGGCTTCCTTGGCATTGGCCGACAGCGCACCGAAGCTCATGCCGGCGATGGTCACCGGGATCTTCAGGTGGATCGGTTTCTTGGCGAAGCGGTTGCCGAGGATCACATCGGTGCCGCACTTTTCCCGATAGCCTTCCAGCGGGTAGCGCGACACGCTGGCGCCGAGCAGGAGCAAGTCATCGAAGTGCGGGACCTTGCGCTTGGTACCACCGCCGCGAATGTCATAGATGCCGGTCTCGGCGGCGCGCTGGATTTCCTGGATGGTCAGGCGGTCGAAAGTCGCGGACTCGCGCAACACTGGAGGGGTTTTCTCATTCATATCTGTTCTCCTCGCGTGGATCAGTACGCGGACGCGTTATCGACTTTGAAGTTGTACAACTGACGGGCCGAGCCATAGCGCTTGAAGTCGGCTGCCTTGTGCTCGAAACCGGCGCGCTTGAGCAGCACTTGCAGTTCTTCCAGGTGTTCGGCACGCATCTCTTTCTCGATGCAGTCCGACCCCAGCGACGCGACCTTGCCCTTCACGTAAATGTGCGTTTCATACAGCGAATCGCCCAGCGCATCACCGGCATCGCCGCAGACGACCAAACGCCCGGCCTGTCCCATGAAACAGCTCATGTGGCCAATGCTGCCGCCGACCACGATGTCGATGCCTTTCATGGAAATCCCGCAGCGGGCCCCGGCATCGCCTTCGATCACCAGCAACCCGCCATGGGCGGTGGCGCCGGCGGCCTGCGACGCGCTGCCCTTGATCCGCACCACGCCTGACATCATGTTTTCCGCGACACCCACACCGGCGTTGCCGTGCACGGTGATGCTCGCTTGCTGGTTCATGCCCGCGCAGTAATAACCGGCGTGTCCCTGGATATCGATGGACACGGCCTGGTTCACCCCGACGGCGAGGTTGTGCTTACCGTTGGCATGGGTCACCACCCACTCAAGGTCTTCTACGTTGTGCACTTGGTCATGCAACGCCTGATTGAGGTCGCGCACGCTGGCAATGGAAAGATCGATGGTTTTCATGTGTGCGCTCCTTAAGCTGACTCGCGTTCCCAGATGTACAAGGTGGCCGGTGCCGGCTCCCAGATCCTGGCGTTCTCAATGCCCGGAAGGCTCGACAACGCCTGGTATTCCGAGGCCATGGCGACGTAGTCGTCGGTCTCGGCGAGGATCGCCGGCTTGCAGGCAATCGGGTCGCGGATCACCGCAAAGCCGTTGCGAGTACCAATGGCGAAGGTGAAGAAACCGTCGAGGTCCTCCAGTGCATGGTCCAGTGCCTCTTTCAACGAATCGCCCTGCTGCAGGCGCCAGGTCAGATAACCGGCGGCCACTTCGGTGTCGTTGTCGGTTTCGAACTGGATGCCTTCACGCTTGAGTTCCTGGCGCAGGCGGAAGTGGTTGGACAGCGAGCCGTTGTGCACCAGGCACAGGTCGGCACCGGTGGAAAACGGGTGGCTGCCTTCCAGGGTCACCGCGCTTTCGGTGGCCATGCGGGTGTGGCCGATGATGTGGCTACCCTGCATGCCGGCCAGGCCAAAGCGCTGGGAAATCTCTTGGGGCAAGCCCATGCCCTTGAGGATCTCGATGCTCTGCCCGGCGCTCATGATGCGCACGCCCGGCGCCAGTTCGGCGAGGGCCAGACGCACCGGAGTTTCTTCTGCGTGGATTTTCAATACCGCGGCGCTGGCGTTCTGGAACCAGTCCAGCGAGCAGCCGAGACGACCTTCCAGATCGCCCATCAGGGCCGGCCAATCGAAGCTTTCGTGGGTTGCCTGCAGGGTCAGCTTGACCCAGCCAGCCGCCACTTCATCGCCATAAATGGCGAAGCCGGCGCTGTCCGGGCCACGGTCGGTCATAGCCTGCAACATCGGCTCGAACAGTTGGCCCAGCCGGGATTCCAGCTGCGGGTTTTTCAGGTAAAGACCTACGATTCCACACATGACAACAGTCCTCACTACGTTCGGCAGCCGCAAGTTTCAAGCTGCGAGATGGTTCGTTTTTGCGCGTCTGCTAGCGCTTAGAAAAATTCGGTGTAGCGCGCGACTTCCCAGTCACTCACATGGCGGCTGTACTCCACCCACTCCATGCGCTTGAGCTTGATGAACTCGCCCACGATCTGCGGGCCCAGCACTTCGGCGAACAACGGGTCGGCCTCCAGCGCATCGCAGGCTTCCTTGAGCGATTGCGGCAAGGTCTTGATGCCGCGCGCGGCGATCTGCGCAAGGCTCAGGCTGTAGAGGTTTTCGTTGCAGACGTGGTCGATTTCCAATTGGCGGTCGATGCCGTCCAGGCCCGCCGCGATGATCGCGGCGCTGACCAGATAGGGGTTGCAGCCGGCATCCGGCAAGCGAAATTCCAGGCGGCCGTAAGGCACCCGGACCATTGCCGAACGGTTATTGGCGCCGAAGGCAATAAACGCCGGCGCCCAGGTAGCGCCGGACAACGAATTGCCCACCACCAGACGCTTGTAGGAGTTGACCGTGGGCGCGGCGAAGGCACACAGCGCCGGGCCATGGGCAAGTAGACCGGCAGCGAAGTGATAGGCCATTTTCGACAGGCCCATGCCGCTCGGGTCGCTGGCGTCGTGGAACAGATTCCTGTTCTCGGCGCTGCTGATCGACAGGTGAAAGTGCATGCCGTTGCCGGCGCGCTTCGGGTCGGGCTTGGGCATGAATGAACAGATCATGCCCAGGTCATTGGCGATCTCGCCGGCGGCCATGCGAAAGAAGGTGAAGCGATCCGCCGAGGTCATGGCATCGCTGTAGGTGTAGTTGATCTCGAACTGGCCGTTGGCGTCTTCGTGAT
This sequence comes from Pseudomonas sp. G5(2012), assembly GCF_000408945.1. NCBI lineage: Bacteria > Pseudomonadati > Pseudomonadota > Gammaproteobacteria > Pseudomonadales > Pseudomonadaceae > Pseudomonas > Pseudomonas sp. G5(2012). Next base: position 1,716 of record NZ_APIO01000171.1, on the reverse strand, counting down.
CGATTTGATAGACCTCGAAATCCACTGCCTGCAAGGCCTCGGTCAAGCGTTCAAGGAACACTCGGGAGCGCGACAGGCCCTTGTAGTCGTAGCAAGGCTTGTCCAGGTTGTCGCTCAGGTCGACCAGCTGCAACTTGCCCTGTTCGTCGCGGCGCATCAGGTTGAACTCCGGCTCCAGACCGGTGTTGAGGGTCCAGCCCTTGTCCTCCAGCCGCCGGATCTGCTGCTGCAATACATAACGGCTGTCATAGGGATGCGGTTTGCCATCGACATGCCCGACGCACACTACCCGGCCATACCCCGGCTGCCAGGGCACGGGCGTCAGTGTGGCCAGGTCGCCGCGGGCCATGAAGTCCGGACCGTGGGGCTCCATGCCCATGCCACTGATCGCGAACCCGGCAAAACCGGCGCCCTCTTCGGCCACCGTCTTGAGCCCACAGATCGGCACCGACTTGGTCTTGGCCGCACCATGGATATCGACAAACTGCGCAAGCACGTACTTGATGCCGTGCTTGTCGATGATGCGCTGGGTTTCTGCTGGCAACATTGCTCGTCACTCCTCGCGAAAGGCAAATCTCTAGTGGGTTGGCCCTGACTTTCCATTTATTCCTGAAAAGAAAGTTTGTTTCCCAATAGGAATGCAAGGCCCTTGCCAGATTCGCGACGGGTGCGTGATAAACCCTGTTGTGCTGTTTATATGGGAAAAATCTTTTCCCCATGGGAATATTGGCTGATGGATGTGTTGCGGACGACGCAACCTGCACTTTCTCAGTGCGAAACTAATATTACTGAACGGAAAGCGTGCAGACGACTATGCCAACCGAAACCGCCCCTCGCCTCAAGCTCGAGCAATACCTGGGCTTGCAGATCAAGCGCCAGCGCCAGGCCCAGGACCTGAAATTGTCCGATGTGGCGAAAATCGCCGATATCAGCCAGGGCATGCTGAGCAAGATCGAAAACGCCCAGGTCTCCACCAGCCTCGACACCCTCAGCCGCCTGTGTGACGTGCTGGGCTTGCCGCTATCGAAATTGTTCAGTGAGTACGACCAGCAGGACGGCAGCGCACTCTTGGTCAAGGCCGACCAGGGCATGGAGGTGGTGCGCCGGGGAACAGAGAAAGGCCACACCTACCATTTGCTTAACCACACTCGTGGGCCCAAGAAGAGTTTCGAGGCCTACATGGTGAGCATGGATGACGCCAGCGAAGAATTTCCAACCTTCTCCCACCCCGGCACCGAGTTTTTGCATTTGCTTGAAGGCGAGCTGATTTATCGCCACGGCAATCAGCTGTATCGCATGGAGGCTGGGGACAGCCTGACCTTCGAGGGCGAAATTCCCCATGGCCCTGAGGCGTTGGTGCAGGTACCGATCCGGATGTTGTCGATCATGAACTACGGCAGCGACAAAGAGTGATTTAAGCCACATCCAAAATCAAACCGGTCACCCGCCTCGCTTTGGCTGTTGCTGTTGCTGTTGCTGTTGCTGTTGCTGTTGCTGTTGCTTTGGCTCTAGATCCACCCGCCCTATATCGGGAGGCTGAGCGGAGGTGTTCATCCGGGGATTGGCGCGCAGCGCCGTTCGACGCAGTCGAACACGCTGCATGTAGGTGCAGCGAAGCCAACCGGAGGGCAGTGTCCCCGGATGGATACCGGAGCGAAGGAACGCCGAGCCTCAGCGAGGGGCCGGACGCCGGGCAAGAATGGAACAACCACATAG
>NZ_APIO01000170.1:0-2180 GCF_000408945.1 Pseudomonas sp. G5(2012) | reverse complement strand
TACGGCGAGTCCCTTTTTTTTCAAACGCCACAAAAGGAACCAAAAAAAGTCTTGCCCCAGCGTCCGGCCCCTCGCTAGGGCTCGGCGTTCCTTCGCTCCGGTGTCCATCCGGGGGCATCGCCCTCCGGTTGGCTTCGCTGGCACCTCCATGCGATGTGTTCGACTGCGTCGAACGGCGCTGCGCGCCAATCCCCGGATGAACACCTCCGCTCAGCCTCCCGATATAGGTTGTCCGTTCCTTTCTTCTTCCATACTTCAGCGTCTGGAAGTCAGTTTTATCAAGGAAGGAACATGCACCTGTGGGCTACGAATATGCCTCCCAAGCACGTGATGATTACCCCTTCACTTTCGAGCCCACAGGTGCGCTTGCGCCCTCTAACGAATACTCAGGGAAAGCCCGACACGGCTCTCTATATCGCTTTCGCTGGACGCAAGCATGCATGTCCCTGCATGTACTTTAGCGCCGGTGGAGGTTGTTGATGCAAACGCTCCTGTCTCAGAGATTCACTGCTTATGTCGGAATAGATTGGGCCGATACCAAGCACGACGTGTGTTTGCAGGTCGCGGGGGAATCCCGGCGGCACTTCTCTGTGATCGACCACACGCCCCAGTCGATTGATCGCTGGGCGAAATCGTTATTTGAGCGCTACGGCGCTCCGATTGCGATTGCTCTTGAGCTCAACAAAGGCCCGTTGGTGGCGGCCCTGCAAAAGTACGAGTTCTTTTGCCTGTTCCCCATCAATCCGAGTACCTTGGCCAAACACCGTAAAGCCTTTGTCGGCAGCGGTGCCAAGGATGATCCGACCGATGCGCAATGGGCGCTTGAGTTGTTGCTCACCTATCCCCAACGGTTTGCGCAGCTGATGCCGCAAAGCCCGGCGATGCGTATTTTGGCCAGCCTGACAGAACATCGACGGGCACTGGTTGATGAGCGAGTAAAGGTCAGCAACCGCCTGATCTGTACGCTCAAACAGTACTATCCAGCGGCCCTGGAGCTGTTTAGCAATCATGACAGCGTGGTGTTCTGTGACTTTCTGATGCGCTGGCCCACGCTTGAACACCTCAAGCGCTCTCGCCAGAGTACTTTTCTCAAGTTCTTTAACGAGCACAACGCTCGTCACGCTCAACTCAATCAAACGCGCTGGGAAATCATCACCCAAGCGATGCCCTTGACGCAGGACCCGGGGGTAATACGTCCTTCGCAGTTGTACGCAACAGCCTTGGCGTCGCAACTCAAAGGGCTCATTTGCACCCTCAAGGATTTTGATCGCGAGATTCAAGAAACGGCCAACAGCTTGGCCGATTACCCGATCTTCAAGGCACTCCCTGGCGCCGGCCAACATCTTGCACCGCGTCTGATGGTGGCTTTTGGTGAACAGCGTGATCGATTTAGCGACGCCAATGCAATGCAGCGATATGCCGGAATCGCACCCGTGACCCAGCGTAGCGGCAAGAAGACAGTGGTGTATTGGCGCTACCAATGCTCAACCTTCTTGCGTCAGACCTTTGTGGAATGGGCCGCTCACAGCATCACTCAATCAACGTGGGCCGAGGCTTATTATCGGCAGCAGCGGGCTAAAGGCTGCTCATACCAGGCGACCCTGAGAGCACTCGCTTTCAAGTGGATCAGAATCGTCTATAGGTGCTGGAAAACCAGCACCTACTATGACGAAAAGGCTTACTTGCAGGCTTTGACGGGGCGTGGATCCACGTTGGTAGAGGCGCCGATGGAGGTAGTCTCAGGTTGACGGACAGGCTCAGGGCGTGAAGGGACGGGTGGATCAAGATCAACAGCTGAAGGCGAGCTAACGCTCGGCCTGATGAGTGGTGAGGGGCGGGTGTGCGCCAAAGTGTTTTTGTAGGGGAAAGGGTTGCCCGTGATGGCGGCCTGCGGCCGACGTGATTTTTGCAGATACCCCCAATTCCCTGTGGGAGCCAGCCTGCTGGCGATGGACGTCAACGATAACGCGCGACGTCTGGATGAACGCGTTGCCTGGAAGTCCATCGCCAGCAGGCTGGCTCCCACAGGGGGACGCGGACAAGCCTGCAATCAGGTCGGCTTTAAGGCCGCCTCGCTTTGGCGTTTGATCTTGATCTGGCTTTTGATTTTCTTGCCCCCTCGAGAGGCCGAGTGGAGGTTCTGCGCAGTGGGTAAACCGGCATGGATGCCGGTTTAGCCG
>NZ_APIO01000169.1:0-31794 GCF_000408945.1 Pseudomonas sp. G5(2012) | reverse complement strand
TGCTCGCGAAGGGGCCATCGGTTACAGCACAAGACTCATGCCGTCACTACAGGGTCACCGGTTGGCGAAGTACATCGTGACTTCGAAGCCAATGCGCAGGTCGGTGTAGGCAGGTTTGGTCCACATGATCGAGTTCCTCATTGTTTTTGGGTTGGTTAGTTGCCCGGCAGGGTGGCGAGCGCGGTCATCCGGACTCGCCACTTTTACGCTACGTCTACGGCGTGGCCTTGGCCGCAACCGGTTGCTGTGCCTTGAGGTAAGCGGCGTACTCCTGGCTCATGACGTAGTGCTTGATCTTCTCGACATCGGCGGGCTCGAGGCTGTCCTTGAAGGAGGGCATGCCTAGCGGCCGCAGTACGCCGTCCAGGACAATCTGCTGGAACAGGTGGCGGCGCGATTCATCGGACTTGCGCAGATCGGGGATCAAGCCACCACTTTGCGCGCCCACCCCGTGGCAGACGGAGCAGTAGGCGCCGTACAACTGCTGGCCGGCGGCGATATCCGCGGCGGGAGCGTCGACCGGTGTTGGCGTGCGGTTCACCGCCACCACGGCTTTTTCCGGCAGTGGCGGAAGGGAGGCCTTGCCATCGAGCTTGAACACCAGCAGGCGGCTGAGGTTACCGGCTCCCGGCGCGACGGCGGCATCGCCTCCGATCAGCGGGGCGACACCGCCCCAACCGGCCATCACGGCGATGTACTGCTCACCGTCCAGGCTGTAGGTGATGGGGGCGGCGACGATGCCGGTCTGTGCGCCGAACGACCAGAGTTTTTTTCCCTTGTCTGCGGAATAAGCGACGAAGTTGCCGTTGGCCGTACCCTGGAACACCAGGTTGCCGGCGGTGCTGAGGGTGCCGCCGTTCCAGTAGTGATCGTAGGGTACGCGCCAGGATTCCTTTTGCTTGACCGGGTCCCAGGCCAGCAATGCACCGGAAACAGCCTCGCGGGGAATCTCGGTGGCGTCGGAGAAGCCCGCGCCGGTGTTGAAGCCCTTGCGCTTTATGAAGTCCTTGCCTTCGTTGCGATAGACACCCGGGATCTCCTGATAGGGAATATAAACCAGGCCGGTTTGCGGGTTGAATGACATCGAATGCCAGCCGTGCGCGCCGAAGGGGCTCGGCCACATGACGATAGGCTCTTTCTCGTAGCGCACACCGGGCGCCTCCACCGGCTTGCCGGTCGCCAGGTCGATCTTCTCGGCCCAGGTGACCTTGCCGAATTTTTCGGCAGAGAGCAGCTCGCCGGTCTGGCGGTCGATGACGTAGAAGAAGCCGTTTTTCGGCGCTTGCATCAGCACCTTGCGCGGCTTGCCGCCGATCTCCAGGGTCGCCAGGGTAATCTGCTGGGTGGCGGTGAAGTCCCAGGAGTCGCCCGGGGTCACCTGATAGTGCCAGGCCAGCCGACCGGTGTCCGGGTTGAGCGCGAGGATCGAGGACAGGTAGAGGTTGTCGCCGCCACCGGGGCTACGCAGCTCGCGGTTCCACGGCGAACCATTGCCGGTGCCGACGTACAGCAGGTCCAGCTCAGGGTCATAGGCCATGCCGTCCCATACCGTGCCGCCGCCCCCAAGCTTCCAGTACTCGTCACCCTTCCAGGTCTTGGCCGCTTCGGCCAGCTCTGGGTGTTCGTAGGGCTGGTTCGGGTCGCCGGGCACCGTGTAGAAGCGCCAAGCCATCTTGCCGGTCTCGGCATCATAGGCGGAGAAGTAGCCGCGCACGCCGTATTCGGCGCCGCCGTTGCCGATGATGACCTTGCCCTTCACCACACGTGGCGCGCCGGTAATGGTGTAGGGCTTGCTGTTGTCGGTGGTCTGCTGGCTCCACACCTCTTTGCCGGTTTTTGCATCGAGGGCAATCAGTCGCCCGTCCAGGGTGCCAATGAAGACCTTGCCGTTCCACAGCGCGACGCCGCGATTGACCGCGTCGCAGCAGGCGTCGCGGGCTTTTTCGCGGGCGATCTGCGGATCGAAGGTCCAGAGCGTCTTGCCGGTGCGCGCATCCACCGCCATCGCGCGGCTCCAGGACAGCGATGTGTAGAGCACGCCGTCGGCGAAGAGCGGCGTGGCTTCCAGGCCACGGTGGTTATCAAGGTCGAGGGACCAGGCCAGGCCCAGCTTGTCGGCGTTCTTCGCGGTGATCTGGTCCAGGGGGCTGAAGCGCTGTTCGTCGTAGGTGCGGCCATGGCTGAGCCATTGGCTACCGTCTTGCTTGCTGGCAATGATGGCGGCCTGGTCGACCTGTGCGGCGACGGCCAGCGGCGCCAGCAAGGCGAAGGCCAGGCCAGCGAGAATTCGGGATGCAGACTGCGTGTTCATAGACGCAGGACTCCTGTTATTGAAATTGGAATGAGACCCTGGCGAGCGGCGGTGGCTAGAACAGCTGCAGGATGCGCAAGTTGATGCGGCTGTCCTCCTCGAAGCCGTTGTCCACCGCGATGTCCTGCCCGTAATTGACCATCAACTGGGTGCTCGGGGTGACGAAGTACGACGTGCCGACCGTGAATTTGCTGGTGCCCGGCTTGTCGTCCATATCTATGTCACTGATGTTGCTTTCACCGCCCCAGAGCTTCGAAACGCCCGCGCGCACATCGAAACGCTCGGTGAAGTTGTAGCGTAGAAAAGCCTGGCCCTGATAGAGAGGGTCCTGCTTCTGGGTTTCGCTGGCTCTACCGAAGTCGTCGTTGTGGCCAAAGAGCGTCACGTCGCCGACCAGATCGAGGGTCAGCTTTTCGGTCAGGCCGGTGATATAGCCCGCTTGCAGGGCGAGCTTCCAGCGGTTCTCGCCGAGGTTGATCGCGCGGTCCTTGTCGTAGCTCCCAGTGGGTACGTAGAGGAACGGGGTGATGCCGAAGTAGCGGCGATTTTTCGGTTCATTCAGCAGCCAGACGGTGGCGGCAAGGATCAGGTCGCCAGTGCCGCTGTCGTTGCCCAGGTCTTGCAGATCATCCTTGGCTCGCAAGTTGCCGAACGGCAGGAGGAACTGCGGGTCGACGATGTAATCGCCAATTTTGGTGAAGTGCACGCCGCGCAAAATACCGATGTCGGAATCCAGGCCGGCATCGATCGGTACCTTGTGGCCGTCGGAGTAGAGGGCATTGCGTTCGGCATGCTGGTAATAGACCAGGCCCAGGTTGGTGCCTTCGGGAAGTGCGGTGTAATCGCCGGCATCGACGTCCACCGCCAGGGTGCTGCAAGAGAAACCGGCCAGCAGGCCGAAGAGCGAAGCGTGCAACAGATGGGCCAGGCGAAACTTGTGTGGTGGCCAGCCCGGGCTACGAGGAGCCGGCTCTGTGCTCATTTTCATGACATTACCTTTATTGTTTTTGTTTATGATCAACTTAGTGCCGGAGCGGTTATCCGGACTAACGTGAAGTCATTGAGCAGAGCTTGTGCCAGCTTTTTATGGCTTAATAAAAAAGCTTTTAAATCAATGGCTTGAGTAATAATAAGAAGTGTCGAAGGCAGTGCGGGAAGAGTCCCGCTGTATCGCTGGCTCAATTTGAGACAGTGGCTTGGGGTCGAGCTGGCCCACTTCGAGACATTCGGCCGCGAGACGCATGCCATGCCCAAATCCAGCAGCCCCGCGACACCCCCTTCGCGCAAGCGTTTCGTCGACTCACAAGTGATCGAGAGATCCTGGCAGCGCTCGCAGAATTACGGCCTGTGCCAGCGCGACAATCTGCTGTTTGACGCGCCGGTGGTTGCCAGTCGCGAGCAGATCGCTGAAAGCAATCGCCTGTTGCTGACCTGCGCCGCTCCGGAGATGGAGCAGCTGCACGCCGCCCTGTCGCCGAAAGACTGGGTGCTGGCCTGCCTCGATCTGGAAGGCGTGGTGCTCAGCAGCCTGGGCCGACTCAGCCCGGACAACCGCGAGTTGAATCAGGTGTTCCGCGTCGGTGCGCAGATCTCCGAACAAAACGTCGGCACCACCGCACCAAGTTGCGTCCTCACCGAGCGCGACTCGGTATTTTTTGTCGGCGAGGAGCATTACCTGGAGGAGGCTCGCCAGTTCTCCTGCCTGGCCACGCCGATCTTCGGCCTGGATGGCGGCATAGTCGGGGTACTGGACGCCAGCAGCAAACATGGCGTGCCCTCGGTGTACACCCTCGATTCCCTGGTGTTCGCCGCGCGTGCCATCGAAAACCGCATGTTCGCCCAGCTCGGCGATGTGCTGCTGGTGCACTTGCACCATCGCCTGGACATCCTCGGCACGCCACTGGAAGGCCTGCTGGCCTTCGATCCTGCCGGCAAACTGCGCTGCGCCAACCGCATCGCCGCACAGTTGTTGACGCTCGGCGAGATCCAGACCGGCCTGGACTTCGCCGAACTGTTCGACATGCCCTTCGTTCATGCCACCTGTTACTGCCGCCACGACCTCAGCGCGCCGTTGCGCCTGCGCAGTCACCACCGCGGCGAACTGCATGCTTGCATCACGCTCGGCCCCGGGCAGAAACCGATGCGGGGACAGCCTCCGGTACTCTCGCGTGCGAAAACCGCCGAGCCGCTGCCACCGCCGCAAGCCGGCCCCTGTCTGCAGGATCCGGCCCTGCAGGAGGCACTGGCCCGCGCACGCAAGGCTTTCGCCCGCGACATCCCGGTGTTGATCAACGGCGAGACAGGCACTGGCAAGGAGGTCTTCGCCCGTTTGTTGCACGAAGGCAGCAGCCGCGCTGGCGAAGCCTTCGTCGCGATCAACTGCTCGTCCATTCCGGCCAGCCTGATCGAGTCGGAATTGTTCGGCCACGCCGAAGGTGCCTTTACCGGCAGCCGCAAGGGCGGCGCCAGCGGCAAGATCGAACAGGCGCACAAGGGCACCCTGTTCCTCGACGAGATCGGCGACATGCCCCAGGAGCTGCAGGGTCGCCTGCTGCGCGTGCTGCAGGAGCGGAGCCTGACGCGCCTTGGCAGCAGCGAGGTGATCAAGGTGGACTGCGCGCTGATCTGCGCCACCCACCGCGACCTCAAGCAGCTCAGCGCCAACCATGGATTCCGCGAGGATCTCTACTACCGCATCAACGGCTTGCGCGTGGTGCTGCCGGCGTTGCGCGAACGGCACGATCTAGTGGAGCTGATCCAGCACCTGTTGTGCGCCGAAACCACCGCACAGCAAGCACCCAGGCTGAACAAGGCGGCGCTGCAGGCGCTGTTGGCCTATCGCTGGCCTGGCAATGTCCGCCAGCTTTACCAGACCCTGCGCCTGGCCGCCGCCCTGGCCGAGAATGAAGGCGAGATCGGCCTGCAGCACCTGCCGGACGACGTAATGGAGGTTGATGATACCCCGGCCTCGCCAGCGGCAGGCAGGCCGCAGTCGCAGCCGCAGCCACAGGCGGGGGATACCCTGCTGGCCTCCAAACAGCGCGCAATCAAGGCGGCGGTGGAGGCGAGCGGCGGTAACCTCTCGGCTGCCGCGCGCAGCCTGGGGATCGGGCGCGCGACGCTGTACCGCAAGCTCAAGGGGATGCAGGAAGATTAACGCCACGGGCAAGACCGCGCTCCAAGAGGAGCGGCGGCCTTGCGCACGAGGTCCTAGCGGGCGGTGTTCGCGCCGATGATTACAGCTTGATCATTACCGTCTTCAGTTCGGTGTAGTGGTCGATCGCTGCCGCACCCAGTTCACGGCCGACGCCGGACAGCTTGTAGCCGCCGAAGGGCAGCACCGGGTCGAGGGCGCTGTGGCAGTTGACCCAGACCGAGCCGGACTTGATGCGCGGGATCATGCGGTGCACCGCGCTCATGTCATTGGACCAGATGCTGGCCCCCAGACCGTAGCTGTTGTCGTTGGCCAGGTGCACGGCCTGGTCGATGTCGTCGAAGGGCATGGCCACCAGCACCGGGCCGAAGATTTCTTCCTGCACCAGACGATGCTGCTGGTCGACGTCGACGATCACCGTGGGTTGGACGAAGTAGCCGGGGCCGAACTTCTCGCCGCCGCAGGCGATGGTGGCGCCCAGTTCGCGGCCCATCTCGATGTAGTTGTGCACCCGATCCTGTTGCTTGGCGGAGATCAGCGGACCCATGGCCACGCTCGGGTCCAGGCCGTTACCGAGCTTCATGCCATTGGCGATATCGACGATGTCGCCCACCACCCGGTCGAAATGCTTGCGGTGCACATACAGGCGCGAACCGGCGCAGCACACCTGGCCCTGGTTGAAGAAGATAGCGCTGGCGGCACCGGCCGCGGCCACCTGCAGGTCGGCGTCCGCCAGGACGATGGTTGGCGATTTGCCGCCCAACTCCAGGGTCACGCGGGTCATGTTGTCCATGGCCGCCTTGCCGATCTGCTTGCCCACTTCGGTGGACCCGGTGAAGGTCAGCTTGTCTACTCCCGGGTGATTGCTCAGTGCCGCGCCAGCGTTAAGACCGGTGCCAGTGACCACGTTGAACACGCCGGTGGGGTAGCCGGCTTCCAGCACAAGCTCGGCCAGCTTGAGGGCACTCAAGGGTGTCTCGTCGGCAGGCTTGAGTACCAGGCTGCAACCGGTGGCCAAGGCCGGGCCGAGTTTCCAGCAAGCCAGCATGAAGGGAAAGTTCCAGGCAACGATGGCGCCAACCACCCCAACCGCCTCGCGGCGGATGAAGGCGTGGAATTGGCTGTCCGGCATCAGCGGCAGGGACGGATCCACAGTGCTGCCTGAGAGCTTGGTGGCCCAGCCGGCCATGTAGCGCAGGGAGTCGATAGACAGTTGGACGTCCACCAGGCGTGCCATCTGCACGCTCTTGCCGTTGTTCAGGCATTCCAGCTCGGCGATCACTTGGGCGTCGCGCTCGATCAGGTCGGCCAGCCGCCACAGCAGGTTCTGCCGCTCGCGTGGGCGCATGTGGCTCCAGGCGGAGTCATCGAAAGCGCGTCGCGCGGCTTGCACGGCGCGATCCACATCGACATGGTTGGCGGACGGCACGTCCAGCAGCAGCTTGCCGGTGGCCGGATTGCGCACGGCCATCGTCGCGCCGCTGGCGGCGTCCATCCATTCGGCGCCGATCAGCATGCGCGATCGTCTGGAGAGGAATTCAACGGTCTTGGGATGCAGTGGAAGGTGTTCCATGGGCGAGGCCTCGTTGTTGTGATTTTTGTCCCAAGCCCCGGAGCAACGCCTGTGCCAGCCTGCTAAAAACGCCGTGGCGCCGGGCGTGATGCGTTGCCAATGAGCATTGCGCACAGGTATGACGAAGGCAGGGCTGTATCGAACCCGTACAACTGTTTCAGAACGGCACAGTCACCATCAAAAAGCTCTTTACGCAGGGGCACTGGCACCGGATGATCCCAGTCCAGCAAGAGCATTCACCCGACCCTAGAAAAATAAAAAACAGGTGTCTTCATGCTTCTCGACCATGCGTTGTTAACAGATGTCAGCGGCAAGCCGATACGCCAGCAGCACAAAGTTTTTTCAACCGAGTGGGATGAAATCAGCGCCTGGTCGGATCGCGTTTACATGCCCTATCGCGTCACCCCCAAAGGGCAAGCCATCAAGCCTCGCGCCACCATGCATTCATCCACGATTGGCGAGTTGACGCTGACCCGTTTTGGCTATGGCGTGGCGGTGAGCGTCGATGATTTTTCGCCTGAGGCGGGGAATGCCTTGCTGCTCACGACCATTGGCGGCAATGCCCGGCATTGGACACAACGTTCAGACACTGAAGATACGGCAGTGGGTGAGTCCTTCATTGCCGATTGCAGTCGTGTCGAATACCGGGTTGACCTGGATCCGGATCACCTGCAACTGAATCTGACCCTTCCACATGCAGTCTTGGAGCAGATGGCGCAGCAGTGGTTTGGGTTCGTGCCCGACGATCGATTCTGGAGGCATAAGTGCATCATCGGTGGGGTCGGTTCGAGCTGGCTAAGTCTGCTGGAGTACACGGTTCGGTGTGTTGCCGAAGCTGGCGAACACATGACTGAGGGACGTATGGGGGCTCATCTGCAGCAAGCGCTGTGCGTTCATCTGTTGCGAGAGTGGGCTGGCCGCGCCGCACAAGCCGGACTTGATTTCAACAGTCCAAAGAACCGGATTGCGCCCCGCTACGTGAGGGCTGCCGAAGAATTCATGAGTGCCAATGCAGCGAGCCTGCCGACGATGGCAGAGGTTGCCAGTGCGGTCGGGACCAGCGTGCGGGCATTGAGCGGGGCCTTCTCGCGCTTTCGCGGTATGACGCCCGGTGCGTTCCTGCGCGAGCAGCGGCTACAGGGAGTGCACCGCGATTTATTAGTGGCAGATCCAGCGTCGGGCGCGACAGTTTCTGCCATTGCCTTTCGATGGGGTTATCTGAACCTGGGTGATTTCGCGGGGCTCTATCGCAAGCGTTTCAGTGAACTGCCGTCACAAACCTTGCAGCGCCGGTTGCGCTAGCGGCTTGATGAAAAAAAGGGCACCGAGAGTAACGTCAAAGCCACTCTCGGTGCCCACCAACCCAGCCAATCGCAGCGGGTCAGAACACCCACAGCAACCGTAGGTTAACCCGCTGTTCTTCCTTGAAACCATTGTCGACCGATACGTCCTGGCCGTAATTGAGCAGGGCCTGGAAGGTCGGGGTCATCCAGTAGGATCCTCCGACACGATACTTGCTGGTACCGGGTTCATCGTTCTGGTCCTGGCCATCGATGCGCGTCTCGCCGCCCCAGAGTTGAGACGCGCCGACGTGCACCGACAGCTTGGGTGTCACGGCGTACCTGAGGTAGGTCTGGGCTTGCCATAGCGGCTTCTGGCGCAACGTCAGGCCTTGACTCGTGAGGTCGTCATTCTTGCCGAACAGCGTGACGTCGGCGGTGAGGTCCAGGGACAATCTGTCAGTGAGGCCGGTCACATAACCGGTCTGCAACGTCATCTTCCAACGGTTTTCACCGAGGTTGAGTGCATCGTTGCGGTCATAGCTACCGGTCGGCACGAACAGGTAGGGCGCAATGCCCCAGTAACGGTTCTTCGCCGGATCGTTCACGAGCCACAGGGTCGAGGCCAGAATCAGATCACCCGTGCCACTGGTTTGTCCCAACGCGTCGTTGTCGCGTGTTCCTTCCAGGCGACCGAAGGGCAACAGGAACTGCGTATTGATCGTGTAGTCACCCAGCTGCTGGTAATTGGCGACGCGCAGTATGCCGATATCCGAGTCGAGTCCAGCTTTGATCGCAACCTTGTGACCGTCACTGTAGAGCGACCGCCGCTCGGCATGCTGCAGGTAGAGCAAGCCGATATTGCTGCCGGCTGGAAGCGCAGCGGCGTATTCGCCGGCGTCCACATCGATGGCATGGGCGTTGCCGGCCAGGGTGGCCAGCAGCAATGCGGCACCGATCATTGAAGTATCCAATGCGCAAGCTGAGAAACGAGCGCGCGCAGGGGTACGCGTGGAGATCTCCATGAGTCACCTGTTTTTGTTTTTGTAGGTTTTAGAGAGGGGTGAATCAGGAACCGGCTCAGCGGCTCAGGTTGCGGTAGGCCGCCGTTTCGAAATCCAGATAACCCTGGGTCGATACAGGGTCTACGAATGGCAGTATCTGGGTGGCCCAAAAGCCACCGATGCCATTCTTGCGATCGATCCAATAGAAGAGATTGGCCAATCCAGCCCACGCCAAGGAGCCCGCAGGGCGACCGGTGGGAGCGTCTTGTTCGTTGATCATGAAACTCAACGCCCACGACTTTGGCATGCCGGGGAAGAATTCCGCAGTATGGGAAATACTCGGAATCACGCAGGGAAGGGCTTTTATCTTCAAGTTGTCGAGGCCGTTTTGCTCGGCGAAACGAATCGTCTCCGGCTTCAGGATCCGTCCGTGATCGCCTTGTCCATCGTTCAGCCAGGCGCGGATGAACAGGCAGTAATCCTTGACTGTCGAAAACAGGCCATGGCCTCCCATATGCACTTCGGGTTCCGGCGGGAGGAGGGAGCCTTCGACCGGGCTCAGCGATCCATCCTCTTCACGCTGGTGCATGCCAGCCCGTCGCTGGAGCATTGACGGGGTCATGGTGAAGGCCGTGTCGGTCATGCCCAGAGGCTCAAAAATACGCTGTTGCATGACTTCACCCAGGCGCTTGCCGGTAATGGCCTCGACCACCAGGCCGGCCCAGTCCATGTTGGAACCGTATTCCCACTGCTCACCAGGCTCGAACAGCAAGGGCGTTTTCAGGGCAGCCAACGATCCGCTGATGATGCTGGGTTGTCGTTGCTCCTGGACCAGCCTGTTGTAGTGTTCGTTGAAGAATTCGTAACCCAGGCCTGCGGTGTGAAGCAGGAGCATTCGGGTGGTGATGTGATTTTTCGCAGGGCGAAGCCGTGGGGTGCCGTCGCTATCAAACCCTTCGAGCACCTTGAGTTCGCCGATCATCGGCAGGTAGTCCCTGGCGGGCGCATCGAGATCCAGTCGGCCTTCCTCGACCAACTGAAGCACGGCCGTGGCGGTTATCGCCTTGGTCGTGGAAAACATCGCGAAAACACTGTCGGTCGTCATTGCCTCTGGTTGACCGAGCGTTCGTTGCCCTGAAGCACCCTCGTAGAGCAAACCGTCTCGCCCGGTGACGGCAGCCACGACGCCTGGGACGCGCTGCTGCCCAACGGTGACGGTTTCGAGTATCTGGTCGAATGCTGATGTAGAACCTGGATTCATTATTCTTATTCTCCTTAAACCCAACCCTGGTGCGCTTGGCTAGCGCCTGGAGCGGGATGTGCAGTGACAGGACTGATTGGGCCGACGTGAAGCGATGAACGTCGGGCCAGGGGAGATTAAGAAAATAAAACCGGAGCGTTTGTCGGCTGCCGGCAGAGGGTGTCGGAATCCGGCATTTATCCAATTACCTGCTTCGCCTAAGGGAAACCTTTAGCCGCACGGGAGATTTCCCCCCTTCGGATGCTGTTCATCTTGATACCGGCGCGGCGTCTACTCGCTTACCTTGCGCACACAGGAAGCGTGTCGTCGTAGCGGACTGTTCCATTGAGCTCGCCTTGCGCTTACCCCATAACAATAAGAATGGAGATATCAGGTGAAGCAATCTTGCCGTGGGCTCGGTATTGCCAGTGTGATCGGGGTTATCTGTTCGCCATTGGCAGCTCATGCCGATGTGATCGATGACAGTCATTTCAAAGTGGATACGCGTAACTTCTACTTGCACCGAAACTACACCAACACCCATGCACCGGTGTCTGAAGTGCACAGTTGGTCTCAGGGTTTCGATGCGCAATTTACCTCCGGCTACACCGACACGGCCTTGGCCATTGGCCTGGATGTGGATGCGCAATACGCCGTGCGTCTGGATTCCTCGGGCAACGACGGTTCGCTGCCGTACAGTGTGAGCGATCAACAGACGGCCAATGACTACAGTCGCGCCGGTGCGACCTTCAAGATGCGCTACAGCAAGACCGAGTTAAAGGTGGGTGACCTGCGCCCGCAATTGCCGGTGGCGTTCGATGACCCCAGTCGACAGCTGGATACCATCTATCAAGGTGCCGTGGTCGAGTCCAAGGAAATTGACGGATTGACCGTGACCGGTGGCCGCTTCTGGTCTGCCGTGACACGGGAGTCTTCCAATCACGAAAAGCTCTACAAGTTTGGCTCCACCGATAATCTCGACAGTGACGGCCTGGATTTTGGCGGCGTCACTTACGACATCAGCAAGACGTTGCAAGCCAGTTACTTCTACGGCGTCCTGCACGATATCTACCAGCAGCACTATTTCGGCCTGATGCACATGGCTGACCTGGGCAATGGCTACAAACTTAAAACCGACTTGCGCTACTTCAATAACAATGAAGACGGCAGTGCCTTGAACGGTGAAATTGACAACCGCTCCTACGGTGCCCTGTTCAGCTTGCTCAAGGGGGCGCACATGTTCGGCCTCAGTTACCAGCGCATGCTCGGTGACAGCGTGTTCCCGACCATGAACGGCTATATCCCGCAACCTTACCTGGTGCACTGGTCGTCCCTGGGTTTTGTCCGCCCCGATGAAAAGTCCTGGGGCGCGCGCTACAGCTATGACTTTGCCGGGATGGGCGTGCCGGGGCTGAAATTCTACACGCGCTACATCAAGGGCACGAACTGGGACCGCGGCGGCAACTTGAGCGACAACCAGGAAAGCGAACGCTACCTGGGGCTCAATTACGTGGTACAGAGCGGGGCGCTGCAAGGCCTTGGACTGGACCTGCGTAACATCGATGTGAAACAGAAGTACGGCTACGACTACAACGAGTTCCGTGTCGCCACGACCTACACGTGGAAGTTCTGGTAAGCGCATTGACTCCATAACAATACAAATAGGAGCAAAGACTAGTGAATATACAGGTCGATAACCCGGTCCTGCAGCGCAAGAAAACCTACGTCTACGAGTGGTACGTGGTGGCGCTGTGCATGATCGCCTACATCTTTTCGTTTGTGGATCGGCAGATCCTGGCGCTGATGATCGAACCGATCAAGGCCGACCTGCAGATCAGCGACACCCAGTTCAGCCTGCTGCACGGGCTGGCCTTTTCGTTGTTCTACGCCTTCATGGGCATGCCCATCGCCTATCTGGCTGACCGCTTCTCCAGGCCGAGGATCATCGCCGTCGGCGTGGTGTTCTGGAGCCTGGCGACCGCAGCCTGCGGCCTGAGCAAGAACTTCCTGCACATGTTCCTCGCGCGCATTGGCGTCGGCGTTGGCGAAGCGGCCCTGTCGCCCTCGGCCTACTCGATGTTCAGCGACATGTTCCCCAAGGAGAAACTCGGCCGCGCCGTGGGCATCTACTCGATCGGCTCGTTCGTCGGTGGCGGCCTGGCCTTCCTGGTGGGCGGCTATGTGATCGCCTTGCTCAAGGACATGAACACCATCGAGGTCGCCTTTCTCGGCGCGATGAAGGCCTGGCAACTGGCGTTCTTCATTGTCGGCCTGCCCGGTATCGTGGTGGGTCTGCTGATCTGGCTGACCGTGCGCGACCCGGCGCGCAAAGGCCTGCAGGTCGATGCCCAGGGTCGAGCCAAGAAGGTCGCGATGAGCGATGGCTTGCGCTTCCTGGGTCGTCACCGTGCCACCTTCACCTGCCATTACCTGGGCTTTTCGTTCTACGCCATGGCCCTTTTTTGCATGATGAGTTGGAGCCCGGCGCTGTACATCCGCAAGTTCGGCCTGTCGCCGATGGAGGCCGGCTACATGCTCGGCACCGTGCTGTTGGTGGCCAATACCGCCGGCGTGCTGTTCGGTGGATGGCTCACCGACTACCTGGCCAAGAAGGGTCATCAGGACGCGGCGATGCGCACGGGTGTCATCGGTGCCCTGGGCATGGCTGTACCGGCCGTGCTGTTCCCGCAAGCCGATCAGCTGTGGCTGTCGGTGACCCTGCTGGTGCCAGCCATGTTCTTCGCCTCGTTCCCGATGCCGGCATCCACGGCGGCGATGCAGATCCTCGCGCCGAACCAGGTACGCGCACAGGTCTCGGCGGTGTTCCTGCTGATCAGCAACCTGCTGGGGTTGGGCCTGGGCACCACGCTGGTGGCGCTGTTGACCGACCGCTACTTCGGTTCGCCGGCAGCGGTGGGCTCGTCGATGTCGTTGGTGATCGCCGGTGCGTCGGTGTTGACCGTGTTGTTGCTCTGGCGTGGTTGCCGGCGTTTCCGCGAAAGCTATGCGCGGGAGTATCCGAGCCGCGCTTGATTGGTCATAGTTCATGATCGGTGCCTCGGCCCCGCTGCGTTTGTATGCAGCGGGGCTGAAGCACTTCCAGGCCAGGAGAATCCCGATGTTGAATGACGTACACCTGCTGGAGCGGCATAGCCTGCTCAGCTCGGCCGATTACCGCGAGATCAAGGACAAGGTCAGTCATTACCTGTGTCCGCACAGTTTCAACGTGCTGCGTGACGAGCCGATCCATACCCGGCTCAACGGCGTATTCTTCGGTACTTCGGCGCTGCTCGACCTGCGCTATGGCGCGCCGGTGGAGATCAACATCGGCGACATTGCCGATCAGTACCTGTTTCGCATCACCTTGCAGGGGCATTGCGAAGTGGCCCACGGCCGGCGAAGTGCGGCGATGCAGTCGGGCTGCCTGAGCGTTTCCTCGCCGTTCGCGCAAAGCCGCATCGTCACCGATGGCGAGTGCCGCAACCTGATCCTGCGCGTCGACCGTGATGCCCTGCAGCTGCAACTGCAACGCCTGCTCGGGCGCAGCTTGCGGCAGTCGGTGATCTTCGATGTCAGCGTCGACCCGCTGGGCGCCGGCGTGGTCAGCCTTTATCACACCCTGGACTACATCTGCCGGCTGTACGGCAGCGGCGTGGACGGATCGCGGCTCGCCAGCGGCTTGTCCGATTACCTGATGCAACTGCTGCTCACCCAGCTGCCACATAACTACTCGACGGATCTGTTGATCGATTCGCGCGCGCCGCTGCCGCACCACGTGAAGAAGGCCCGTGACTACATCGAGGCGCACCTTGGCGAGTCGATCAGCCTGGCGACCCTGAGCGAGCTCTGTGGCGTCTCGGCTCGCACCTTGCAAAACGGCTTCAAACAGTTTCTGCAGCAGGCGCCGGTCGAGTACATCCGTGAGCGTCGCCTGGCGGTGATCCACGAATCGCTGCAGCAGGGCAATACCAGCGAAAGCGTCACCGATATCCTGTTGCGCCACGGCATCAACAGCTTCGGGCATTTTTCCAGTGCCTATCGGCAACGCTATGGCTGCCTGCCGTCGGACACCCTGCGCCGACACAAGCATTAAGACTTCTGCGTAATCCGTCAGTCGGCTGCGCAATCGGGAAAGTCCGTGGCGGTGCAGCCCGATAGCATCGAGTCTCTTACAAGAGGAGCAACTCGATGAATATTACCGTGCTGGGTGGGGGACATGGCTGCTACGCCGCAGCTGTCGAGATGGCTGAAAAGGGGCATCAGGTCCGCCTGTGGCGGCGCGATTCGGCAGCGCTCAAAGAGTTGCTGGCCATCGGCAGCCTGACCATCAGGGACTATCGGGGTACCCGTCAGCTGTCCGTCGGCAAACCGGGCGACAAACTGTCGTTCACCGACGACCTGGCCGAAGCCCTGGGCGACGCGCAACTGGTGATCATCCCGCTGCCGTCGACCTCCCACGAAGACCTGGCCAGGCACGTGGCGCCGCATCTGCGCGATGGCCAGGTGGTGTTCCTGCCACCGGGCACTTTCGGCAGCTACGTGTTTGCCAAGGCCATGGCTGATGCCGGTAACCTGGCCAAAGTCGCCTTCGCTGAAACCGGTACGCTGCCGTACCTCGTACGCAAGCATGGCGCCAGCGAGCTGGTGATCAGTTGCTACGCGACCCGCCTGCCGACTGGCGTGTTCCCCAGCAACCTGTCCGAGCACGCCTTCACGGTATTGCGCGAGGCCTACCCGAGCGTTGAACCGATCGAAGACGCCTTGAGCGGTGCGTTGATGAACGCAGGTCCCATCATCCACCCACCGCTGATCATGATGAACGCAGGTCCCCTGGAGCATTTCGAAGCCTGGGACATTCACAACGAAGGCACCCAGCCGTCGATTCGTCGCGTGACCAACCAACTGGACGCCGAGCGCATGGCCGTGCGTGAAGCACTGACCTACGGCGCACCGCACTTTCCCCTGGCCGACCATTACAACACCAGCGAAGGCGAGGCGTGGATGTACGGTCGCGGTGCCCATGGCAAGCTGACCGACAGCGGTGACTGGCGCGAAGACATCGACCTGCAGACCCATCGCTACATGCTCGAAGACACCCGCCTGGGCCTGTCCTTCCTGGTGTCCGTTGGCCGTTGGGCCGGTGTGCCGACCCCGGTTGCCCAGGGCCTGCTGAGCATCGCTTCGGTCGTTGCCGAACGTGATCTCTACGCCGAAGGCCGCACCCTGGAAAACCTCGGTCTGGCCGGGCTCGACCGCGAACGGATGACCGAACTGCTGACCAAGGGCTTTCAATCATGAGCATTGAATTGCCTCAGGTCAGCGTGGTCGGCGCCGGCCGGATGGGCGAGGGCATTGCCCTGGCCTTCATCCATGCGGGCTTGCCGGTTACCCTCATTGACATCAAGGAGCGCGCCGAGGATGAGCGCGACGACTACTTCGAGCGCGTGCGCAATAACATCCGCGGCGAACTGCTCATGCTGGTTCGCCTCGGAGTGCTCCAGCCGGAACAGGCGGACATCGCGCTATCGCGCTTGACCCTGCAAACCCGGGACCGGGCCTGCGAGGCGTTGCGCCGATGCGAGCTGGTGTTCGAAGCCGTGCCGGAAGTCATCGAGGCCAAGCAACAGACGTTCGCCTGGGTCAGCGAGCATGTCCCGGCGTCGGCGATCATCGCGTCGACCACCTCGACTTTCCTAGTTACCGAGTTGAGTGAAATGGTCAGCACGCCGGCGCGCTTCGTCAACGCGCACTGGCTCAATCCCGCGCACCTGATGCCGCTGGTGGAAGTCAGCCGCAGCGCCGCGACCTGCCCACAGGTGGTCGAGGGGCTGCTGCAACTGCTCAAGCGCATCGGCAAGGTGCCGGTGGTGTGCAATCCGGTGGCGGGCTATATCGTGCCGCGCATCCAGGCACTGGCGATGAACGAAGCCGCACGGATGGTGGAAGAGGGCGTGGCCAGCGCAGAGGATATCGACACAGCCGTTCGCATTGGCTTCGGCTTGCGCTTCTCGGTACTGGGACTGCTCGAGTTCATCGACTGGGGTGGCGGCGACATTCTCTACTACGCCTCGCGTTACCTCAGTGGCGCGCTGGCGCCGCGCTTCGAATCGCCACAGGTGATTGCCGACAACATGCACAACGGCCGCAACGGCCTGCGCGACGGCCAGGGTTTCTACGATTACCGTGAACTGGACGTGGAGGCCTACAAGCAGCAGCGGATGGGAGCCTTTGTGCAAAAGCTGGCGTCGTCGGGGTTGACGCCAGCGTTCGATGGCGCGTTGGCTCAGGCATCTGAATAACGGCCAAATGCAAACCGCCACTACTGTAGGAGCGAGCATGCTCGCGAAGAACCTGAAAGCGCCGCGGGGTGCCAGGTTTGCAGCGTTATCGTTGACGACCATCGCGAGCATGCTCGCTCCTACAAAACCCTCGAATACGAGACTTCACCAGGCTTTGGCCTGCCCCGAATCCGTCTGAGGACGACCTCAAGCGCGCGGTCAACGGGCAGTACGTGAAACAGGGTGTTGGCAGCATGGCGCTGTGCGGAAACCGGCATAAGGTCGCCGAGTTCCGCAAGCGGCGCCAGGGTGCAACTTAGGGTTAGGGCACCTGGCTGTGGACCTGTCAGTCAGCGCACCAGGCAAGGTTGCTTGTTGTTGAAGCGCCAGCCCGGAATCAGGAACTGCATCGCGACGCTGTCATCCCGCGCGCCAAGACCCATGCCTTTGTACAATTCATGGGCCTTGGCCACCGCGTCCATGTCGATCTCTACGCCCAGGCCATGCCGGGTCGGAACTGAAACGTAGCCGCCTTCGATTTTCAGCGGCTCCCGGGTCAGGCGCTGGCCGTCCTGCCAGATCCAGTGCGTGTCGATCGCGGTGATTTCCCCCGGTGCGGCGGCTGCTACCTGGGTGAACATGGCCAGGGAGATATCGAAGTGGTTGTTGGAATGCGAGCCCCAGGTCAGGCCCCATTCGTGGCACATCTGGGCAACACGCACTGAGCCTTGCATCGTCCAGAAGTGCGGGTCGGCGAGCGGGATGTCGACCGATTGCAATTGAATGGCGTGGCCCATTTCGCGCCAGTCGGTCGCGATCATGTTGGTGGCGGTCTTCAGTCCGGTGGCACGGCGGAATTCGGCCATGACCTCGCGGCCCGAGTAGCCGTTTTCTGCACCGCACGGGTCTTCGGCGTAGGCGAGGACGTGATGCTGATCGCGGCACAAACGGATGGCTTCTTTAAGCGACCATGCACCATTCGGGTCAAGGGTGATCCGTGCGTCAGGAAAGCGTTCAGCCAGCGCGGTGACCGCTTCGATTTCTTCATCGCCGCTCAACACACCGCCCTTGAGCTTGAAATCGTTGAAGCCATATTTTGCGCTGGCTGCTTCTGCCAGGCGCACGACGGCTTCGGCGGTCATGGCTTTCTCATGACGAATCCGGAACCAGTCGTCTTCAGCGTCGGCCTCGTTACGGTAAGCCAGGTCCGTGACATGGCGGTCGCCGATGTAGAACAGGTAGCCAAGCATCTTCACCGCATCGCGTTGCTGCCCTTCGCCGAGCAATGCAGCCACCGGCACCTCGAGGAACTGACCCAGCAGGTCGAGCAGCGCGGCTTCCATCGCAGTCACCGCATGAATGGTGATGCGCAGGTCGAAGGTTTGCAGGCCGCGACCGGCCGCATCCCGGGATGCAAAGGTGCTACGCATCTGGTTGAGGATGCGTTGGTACTGGCCGATGGGCTGGCCGATCACCAGGGCGCGAGCGTCTTCGAGGGTCTCACGGATGCGTTCGCCCCCCGGAACTTCGCCCACGCCAGTATTACCGTAACTGTCCTTGAGAATGACAATGTTGCGGGTGAAGAATGGTCCGTGGGCGCCGCTCAGGTTCAGCAGCATGCTGTCGTGGCCCGCGACGGGTATGACTTGAAAATGGGTGACGACAGGTGACTGGGTGGCGTTGACAGAATGTTCAGCGTTCATGGCAAGTTCCTACGAGTATGGTCGTTCAACGAACAATGGAGTCAGTGCGCTTTGACTGTCGCATGCGTTGGAGCGGCGTTCGGTGGTGTCAGCACGGGTGATGGCTTGGGTGAGGTCCTGGCGAAAAACACCAGTATCGCGGCGAGCACCGAGGTGCCGGCCAAGCCATAGAGGCCGCCCTGGATCGACCCGGTCGTCTGTTCCAGGAAACCGAAGGTCGTGGGTGCCACGAAACCGCCCAGGTTGCCGATCGAGTTGATCAGCGCGATAACCGCGGCGGCGATACGGGCATCCAGGTAGCCCTGGGGAATAGGCCAGAACAATGAGGACGCGGACTTGAAGCCGATGGCAGCGAAGCAGATGGCGACAAAGGCGAAGATCGGCCCGCCGGTGGTGGACAGGAACATGCCGGCAGCTGCAATCAACAAGGCAGTTGCGACCCAGGCTTGCTGGAATTTGAACTTGCTCGACAGCGCCGCAAAGGAGTACATGGCGATGATCGAGATCAACCATGGGATCGAGTTGAAAAACCCTACCTGTACATCACTCAGGTCACCCATCTTCTTGATGATGCTGGGCAGCCAGAAAGTCGCGGCATAGATCGTCAGCTGGATGCAGAAGTACAAGGTGCAGAACAGCAGGATCTGGCGATCTTTCAGGAGTTTGCCAATGGTCGGTTTCACGCTGGTCAGGGCTTCACGTTCGCGTTGCTCCTGATCGATGGCACCGACCAGCGCATCCTGCTCCTCGCGCGTCATCCACTTGGCGTCGTGGGGTTTGGAATCAAGCCAGAACCAGACGAAGAAGCCCAGGAACACCGAGGCCAGGCCTTCTATGGCGAACATCCATTGCCAGCCGTGAAAGCCAAAGCCTTCGATTTGCAACAGGGCACCCGACAGCGGACCGGAAATCAGCGAAGCAACGGCTGAGCCGCTGAGGAAAATGGCGATGGCTTTACCGCGCTCGACGCCTGGCAGCCAGCGAGTGAAGTAGTAGATCACGCCGGGGAAGAAGCCCGCTTCGGCGACACCCAACAGAAAGCGCAGGATGTAGAAGTGGGTTTCGTTCTGAATGAACGCCATCAGCGTGGCGACGATGCCCCAGGTGAACATGATGCGGGTCAGCCAGATCCGGGCGCCGACCTTTTGCAGCAGTATGTTGGAGGGCACTTCGAACAGTGCGTAGCCAATGAAGAAGAGGCCTGCGCCAAGGCCATAGGCGGCAGCGCCGATACCGAGGTCATGTTCCATGTGCGTGCGCACGAAACCGATGTTGACCCGGTCGATGTAGTTGAGGATGAACATGATCACGAAAAGCGGGAGCACATGTCTCTTCACTTTGCTCACGGCGCGCGCGAGTACCGAATCATTTTCTGGAACGACAGATGCGTTGCTTGAATTGTTCACAATTCAAATCTCCCACTGATTATTTTTATGCGGGTTTGAGCGTGATAGCGGCGGCCTGGCTGCCGGTTATTGCTGTCGAGTTACCAGGCGCCAAATGCCTTGATCAGGGTCGCGTCGGAGTCGGTCAAAGGAAAAGACATGAGGTCTTGCGAGAGGTTGGACTTGTGTACTTGAGGATTCATGGGATTCGCCTGCATCGATGGTTTTTGTTTAGATGTCTGGAGCGGTTCAGTTGATAGACATCATACAAGTGGTTTTTTGGCGCTGCAATGCGGCGAATGGTGTTTTGTGTGCATAACGACGTGAAAAAATGGCTTTTTTTTTATTATAGCCACTGGTTATTGGTGTTTAACGGCCGAATCGTGCCGAGCCTGATAGGGTGGAACTGTCATTTAGCTGGACGGTGTTCCGAGTTAATCAGTTCTTTATAGGTGTGTTGTCATACAAGTTGAGCCTTTTCTAACCTGGTGTAGCGGGGGGGACATTCGCATTTCGCCAGAGAATCTCCGGTGGGTGTTAAGCTCTGTGAAGCAAAATTCCGTGGACTCGAACCTATGCAAATTGAAAGCGGAACCCCTGTCCGCAGACGCTCCAATAATCTGGCTCAGGGCGTGGTCGAAGCACTGACCCAGCGCATTTTGCTCGGCCAATTGAAGCCAGGCGAAAAGCTGCCTTCGGAATCCACCATCGTTCTCGAACATGGCGTGAGCCGCACTGTTGTCCGGGAGGCTATCTCCAAGCTGCAAGCTTCGGGGCTAGTCGAGACACGACACGGAATCGGCACATTCGTGCTGGAGCAACCCTCCCAGCCAGGGCTGCGCCTGCATGTGGATACCGTTGCGAGTGTCCGCAGCATGCTGGAGCTGAGATTGGGCCTGGAGGTGCAGGCGGTTGCACTGGCCGCTATGCGCAGAACCGACGATCAGCTCGCGCGTATGCGTCAGGCCTTGAGTGATTACCAGGCTTCGCTGGCGAACAACGATAGTTGCGTCGAGCAAGACAAGCGCTTTCACCAGATCATTGCCGAGGCGACCGGTAATACGTTTTTCACGGAAATCATGCAGCACCTGGGCAATGCCATGATTCCTCGTACCCAGGTGAAGGCCGACGAACGTGGAGGCGCCGACTTTTCGCAATTGGGGCAGTTGGCGAATCTGGAGCATGAAGCGATCTTCAACGCGATCAAGCGACAGGATCCCGATGCGGCTCGAGCAGCGATGGTGCTGCACCTGACCAACAGTCGGGATCGGTTTTCGGGGAGTTGAAGGGGGGCTGAAACCGTGGCAAGGGAGCTTCCACTCCCTCACCGATGTCTTACCCCCGGCACTCCACCAGGCTTTTCACCTGTCCAGAATCCGTCTGGTTCTCATCACTCAACCAGCGTTCGAACCCTGCGCCAATCGCCGGCCATTCCGAATCGATGATCGAATACCAGGCGGTGTCGCGGTTCTGCCCCTTGACGACCATGTGCTGGCGGAACACGCCTTCGAAACTGAACCCCAGGCGCTCGGCCGCGTACTTGGAGCGGGCGTTGGCGTTATTGCATTTCCACTCAAGGCGCCGGTAGCCGAGGGCGAAAGACTCCTTGGCCAGCAGATAGACGGCCTCGGTGCTCTTGGGGGAGCGTTGCATCGGCGCGCCGAAGGTCACGTGGCCGATTTCAATGCGGCCCTGGGCCGGGACGATCGACATCAGGCTGAGGATCCCTTGTACTTCGCCGCTGGCGCGGTCGATCACGCTGAAGAAGTAGGGATCGCTGCTGGCGGCGTGGTTGTTCAGCCAGTCGTTGAATACGCTGCGCTGCGGGAAAGGACCGTAAGGCAGGTAGTCCCACAGTTTCGGATCGGCACCCGGGCCTTGCAGGGCGTTGAACAAATCGTCGCCGTGGCGCGCCGGGTCGAGTCTTTCCAGGCGGATGAAACGCCCTTCGATCAGTTGGGCTGTCGGGGCCGGGACGCCTTTCCAGTCGGCGAGTGAAGTCGGCATGCTGTTCTCCTTGAACGTTAAATGGCTTTGCGAAACTGGATGAAACCCGGACGCTCAGCGATGCGCTCGTAGAGCTGGATCGCAGTGGCGTTGGTTTCGTGGGTCAACCAATGCACCTTGTTGCAGCCGTCGGCCTTGGCCGTGGCGTAGACGAATTCGATCAGCTGACGGCCAACGCCGGTGCCGCGGGATTCGGGTGTTACCAGCAGATCCTGCAGGTAGCAGGCGTTTTCAATGCTCCAATTGGAGCGATGGTAGATGAAGTGCACCATGCCCACCGCTTTGCCGTCTACCCAGGCGAGGGCGGCATGGGTGGGTTCGTTTGGGTCGAGCATGCGTTGCCAGGTGCTTTGGCTGACGGTTTCTGGCAGTTCCGTGTTGTAGAAACGCAGGTAGGCCTGCCACAGCGGCAGCCAGTCGGCGTGGTCGTCGGCGCTGACCTGGCGGATGTCGATCTGGTTCATGTTCATTCCTTTGGCATCAAGTGGGCGAGGGCCTGGTCGTGTGCGTCGGCGCTGGCGGCCAGCCCTTCGCGCACGCCGGCAATGTCGGCGGCGTTGCGGTTCTGGCTGAGCTTGCGTTTGCCTTCCAGGCGCTGGATCGGCAGGGCGAAGCCGACGATGGCCTTGAGCATGCCGTCGATGTAATCGGCCGGGGCATCGGCGACTTTCCACGGTTGCGCGCGACCGGCTTCATGGCGCTCGGTCAAGGCGCTGACCAGTGAGCGCAGGCGCTCGGCATCGGTGAACACCTCAGCGCTGCCATAGGCGTGCACAGCCACGTAGTTCCAGGTCGGCACGACTTTGCCGTCCTCGGCTTTGCTCGGGTAGAACCCGGGGCTGACATAAGCCTCGGCGCCGGCAAAAATGACCAGCGCTTCGGCGCCGTCCTGCAGTTCTTTCCACTGTGGGTTGGCCTTGGCGAAATGGCCATACAGGGTTCCGTTCGGACCCTCGTCGGTATTGAGCAGCAAAGGCAAATGACTGGCTTGCAGGCCTTGTTCGCCATGGGTAACCAGCAGGGCGAGGCGAGTGCCGAGCATCTGTTGCTGCAGCTCATGCAAATCGTTGAAGGCAAAGGCGCGGGGCGTATACATGGAAATATTCCTTGGCGAATGCCTGCATCCTAGGCAGGCTATTGGTCTGTTGTAAGAGCCATTAACGATAAATTTCATAGGTCCATTGTCATGAAGGATGCGCCGCTGTCCTTGTCCTTCAATCCGGCGGGTATCGAGCTCGACCGCCGCCAGGGCTTGAGTCGCCAGCTTTATCAGGCCTTGCGGGTTCGAGTGCTCGACGGGCGCCTGGCCAGCGGCACGCGATTGCCGGCGAGTCGGGACCTGGCGGCGGCCCTGGCGATTTCCCGCAACAGCGTGGTACGGGCCTACGACCAGCTCTACGCCGAAGGGTTTATCGAAGGGCGGGTGGGTGACGGAACCTATGTCGCACAATTACCCCAAGCACCGTTCCCCGGCAGCAAAACAGCGCCGAAAGCCCCGCCAGGCAGCTCTCTCAAAGGCCTGGATGTGCCTGTGTTGGCGGCCGGTCAAGTCGCTCGCAGCGGCGCATTGGCGCGGGTGGAAAACAATCATTTGCCGACGCCTCCGAGCGGTCCGCCGCGCGCTTTTCGGGTCGGTGTGCCGGCATTCGATCTGTTTCCGTTCGAGGTGTGGGCCAAGCTGAATGCAGCGTTCTGGCGCAAACCGGATCTCCAGCAGTTGTGTTACGGCGCACCGCAAGGTGATGCGCGATTGCGCGGGATGATCGCGGCGTATTTGCGCAGTTCCCGCGGCATGCAGTGCACGGCGGAGCAAATCGTCGTGACCAGCGGCGCGCAGCAAGGGATCAGCCTGTGTGCGCAGTTGCTGGTGGAACCGGGGGACGGGGTGGCGGTGGAAAACCCCGGGTATCGGGCGGCCGGTCATGCGTTTGCGGTGGCGGGTGGGCGATTGCACGGCATCGCCGTGGACAGCGAGGGCATCGATTGCAGCGAACTGGCGCGCCTGGGCGATTGTCGTCTGGCCTACGTGACGCCCTCGCATCAATACCCCTTGGGCGTGGTGATGAGCCTGGCGCGACGCCTCGAATTGCTGGCCTGGGCCGAGCGCAACCAGGGCTGGATCGTCGAGGACGATTATGACGGCGAGTACCGATACAGCGGCGCACCGCTGGCGCCGTTGGCCGCGCTCGATCGTCACGGGCGGGTGCTCTATGTCGGTACGTTCGGCAAAGTCGCCTTTCCCGCTCTGCGCCTGGGCTACCTGGTGTTGCCGCCAGCATTGGTCGAGGCTTTTGCCCAGCGGCGTGCGGTGGATGTCCGGCATTCCGAGGTGAGCACACAGGCGGTGATGGCCGAGTTCATGGCCGCCGGGCATTTCCAGCGCCACGTGCGGCGCATGCGACGTGCCGCGTTGAGCCGCCGCAACACGCTATTGGCCAATTGGCCCGCGGATATCGCCGGTGTGGGTCACCTGCCAAGTGTGGCAGCCGGCTTGCACATGACGGTGATGGTCGACTCTCTGGCCCGTGAGCGTGAACTGATAGAGGCTGCGTCCAGCGTCGATGTCGAGATCAATGGCCTGAGCAGCTATTGGCTAGCGGATTCGAACAACACGCCCGATCAACGCGTCGGGTTGGTCCTGGGCTTTGCCGCGGTGCCGGAGGAGGCGATCAGCGCGGCACTCGAACGTTTGGAAAAGGTCTGGCGCAGGACTCGCTGAAAGCGCGAATCCTGGCGGGTGCGGGTTGTCTCTCAGGAACTCGAAGCGGCTTGCTTGATCTTTGACAAGAACAATTCATCCGCCAGTTTCGGACTGATTTCGCTGCGATAAACCGCGATCAGCTCGTTGTTGGAGGCCGATGTGCGCTTATCCAATGTACTGCCGAGCAGGCGTTGGGATACGGTTTTCAGGTGGGCAGCGGTGTAGGTTTTGGGGGCGGTGTCCGGGCCTGAATAGTGAAAGTGGGCGTACCAGAGCACCTTTGCAGTGCCATGTTCGCGTATCTCGTATTCTTCGAGAAAGTCGTTTTTATGCCCTTTGAGTCGCCGCCGACCGGGTGTCTTGGCGATGGTTATCAGTTTTTTGCTCATCAGCCATTCAACGCGGGCGGCGGTGGGGGGCTGTTCCTTGGTCATGCGGATTCGGGTCCGGCGACCTTTATCAAAGAGCTCGGTCGCGCCCTCATTGAGCTGTTTGGCCAGCAGTACGGCTGACGCCGGCCCGCCGTCAGTCGCATTATTGTCGGTGAGAGCTTCTTCGATCGTATCGCTCGCTTCTTGCAGTCGCCTGGCGTGCTGGTGAAACATTTCTTCTATTTCCGTGGGATTGCGTCCCGCTACCTTCGAGTGCCCTTCGGTGCGACGGATAAACGGCTGCAACTGATCCACCAGCGCCTGCCCCTTCTGGACGCTGATTTGCAGATCAGGTCGCACAGGGGCAGGTGCCTGCTCCGGCGCAGGTTCATGTTCCACCCAGACGCCCGGTGTTTTCTCATGGAATGTCGCGGTGACCTTGTTGGTCAATGGGGATATCACGTCGACCCATTCGGTGTTGTCCGCCGCCGTGCGCACACGTGGCTTGCCAACCACCGTGCCTTTGTAACGGGTCTTGATGATGCGTTTTGAGTCAGGGGCGGGGCGAGAAGGACCCGGTGTCGGTTCGAGTGATTTGCGTTCTTGCAGAAGACCAGCGAGGTGCTTAACGCTGTGCTCCCTGAAGGTTTCGATGCGCTCGCGCATGAGGTCCAATGGGGGTTGCAGCAACTGCCGCGGAAACTCGTCAGGCAGGTCCTGTATCCGCAGGTCGAGGATGGCGAACTGTTCCACCAGCTCACTGAAACCGTCGATTCGCTCAGGCAGGGGCAGTGCATTGTCTTGTTCGGCAAGCTCGAGCGAAGACTGGACGGTCAGGCCCGTATCCTCGACAAGTCGTGTCATGGCTTGTCGGGCTGGCGCCGTATCCACGGAGGCGCTGTCACTCAAGCAAAGTTCCTGGGCAAGGCTGATCTGGAACAGTTTCAGATCCTGCAGCGCGTAACGGGGCAGCACTGCCTGACTCTCTCGCGCCACTTCGGCCGCTTCCTTGCCCAGTCGTTTCAACTCTTCGATGCGTGCCTGGGCAAACTCGATCTTGTCGATGAAGCCCTGGGTCAGATCGCTGGTGAGCTGGTGTGTCTGGCGCGGAGTCTGTGTGCCGTCCCCCGGCTCGTTATCCAGCAACGCCAGGGATTGGCGCATGTGTTCGCCAAACGCTCTGTTTTGCTGAATGAACCACTGCTGCGTGAGGGACAACTGATGATCCAGGCAGTCGACCAGGACCGCACGGTAGTTGGGGATCGATTCAATGCTGTTGTAGGACTTGAGCTGTTCGATGAAGGTGCCGAATTCCGCCACATGCGCATCCAGGGTTTCGATCAGGCGTTGCCGATTCGGGTCGACAATGTCCGTGGTAGGCGCTGTTACTGCCTTCTGCACGGCATCGAGCTCCTTTGTCAGCTGGGTTTTGCGACTTTCAAACGCGCTCAGTTGCAGTTTCAGCGTGGCCTTGCGTTGCTGGTTTTCCAGGGCTAGCGCTTTTCGGCTGCGGCCTCCGCCGCGCAATCGCAAGCGCGTATCGATGAACCATTGTCCCCCTGCGGAATGAATCAGCAGCGGACCCCGGCGTGACGGAGTGATGCGCGAGTCGATGATTTGCACATCGCCGTCGTCGTTGAGCCAGGCTTCGAACCAGCGCTGGCCCACCTGGGCATACCACTTTTGCTCGAGCGGGCTCAGATAGCGGTGAGGGCCGGGTTCGTTCGACGGCTTTTCGAGCCCGGTGGGCTTGGCGATAGCCAGCCGGTCCAGCACGGACGCCAGGCTCGCTTGCGACAAAATGCCGAAGGTATGCAGGGGTGTCGGGTGGTTGTCGGGCAGCAGGTGAGCGACGACATCGGGCATCTGCGTCACAGTGATGGCCGCGACCGGTTTTTCGAGTGTTGGGGTAGCGCTCTCAAGGTGTGGGGCACGTGGTTTGTTGCGCGTGGCGGCGTGGTGCGCCAGGACCATGCCCAGGGACAGGAACAGGTCGGTCAACGCAGTCCATTCATGCTCGGAATCATCCGCTTCCCGGGCTTCGCGCGCCTCGTCCAGATCGTCCATGATTTGCCAGATCCAGGCCGCAGTCGCCGCCGTACGCCCGAGAAAAGGCAACGTTACGTTGAACAGCATCCAGGCCGCTTGCTTGAGGGTAGCCCAACGACTTTGCGCATTGGACACCGACTGCCGGTCGGCCAAGGTGACCAAGGCATTGGCGTTGGCGCTAAACAGTACCGGCAAGGCGGGTTGCGGCACCGGCGACGAACCCAGGGTCAAGGCGCCCATCATCCCCAGTATCGAAGTTGAATCAACCAGCAACTGGGACAACGTCCAGACGGAGGGCAACTCGCCTGGGAACACGTACTGCGAGTAGTTAAAGCGCACGTCATCCGCTAACCAGGCCAGCACCGATTGGCGCAACGCCCTGTTGTGCTTGATGGCGTAGAGCAGGCTCGCTTCGCCGGGGTATTGCAACAGTGGATGATCGAGCAGTGGCCGATACAGCAGGCACGGACCTTTTTCGACTTGTCGCGGCCCGATCACGAACATGTTGGCGACTTCGTCAGCCTTGCCATCGTTGCGTCCGCCTGGAATAAAAGCCAGAGGGCGGATGATGATTTCCAGACCCTCGACATAACGATCCGCGGCCTTCTCCTGCAAGGCCGCGACGACATAGCGATAGCCCAGTTCATCGATCCCGGCCTCGCCACGGATCTTCGCTTGCAGCGTTTGCAGCGGTAGCTGGATGCGCAGGTCTTCGGCGTAGAGTTGCTGGCGCCGGGCCTTTTCCTGCGGGTCGTCGAGCAGTGTGCGCTTGATCAGCCTCGGGTAGTTTTCGCCGATGTTCACGGCGCTCACCAGGCTGTCCAGGTAGGTCGGCGTCAGCCATGGCGCAACCGCTGAACCGTCGCGGTATTGCACGGTTTTTTCACCCCAGGGCAGGGCTGTGAGGTTCTGCAACGCCAGATCGACGAGTGACAACGTGACGGTTTCGGTTTCGCCCGGCACCGCGAATGTCCCGAGGATCACAGGGTGAGTGCTGCTGATTTGAATGTCTTCCAGGTGCGGCAGGGACGCTTGCGGGTGATCCTTTGTCATCTGGTCTTGCAAGGCCTTCAGGGTAAATTCGCGTAACGCAGCAATGCCATCGTGAAACGATTTCCCGGCGTGCTGCTCGCGTACCAACGCCAGGTCCATCAAGTGCCGACCGTAGCGAGTAAGATCTACTGTCGAAGCATTCAGCAACCAGTCCGGTAAAAGACGCTGGATCTGGTTGAAACGGGTGGGGCGCTGTTGCACCCGCTTTTCGAATTGTCCAGCCGCTGCCGCGATCCGTGGGGCCAGCGTCGACACCGCCATCTCGTTGAGCGAGCCAATGGCCTGGATTTCCAAGGCGATCAACGCACAGGCCTGCTGGTCGAAAAAATCGCCCGTGGGTTCGTAGAGGCACCACTGCAACTGTTGAGCATTTTCCGATGGAGTGACGCGTCGGCGAAGAACTTCGCCCAATGCCGCCAACGAATCATAGTGCCTGAATCCTTCGATGATCGAATGAGTAACGATCAGCGTGCGTTTCTCCAGCGTGCCGACAATGACGGCGGTGTCCATCAGCTGCCGGTGTTCGCTGTGTTGTTGATCGAGATGGTCGATGTCGATCAGGCAGGCGCGTGTCTGGTATTTGTCGTGGGCCTGACGATCGGCCTGTTGCGGGTAGTTGTAGACGGTCAGCGCCAGGGCCAGTTGGTCTTCGTCCCAGTCTTTGGGTTTGTCGTCGTTCCAGAGGCTGTGCAGGGCTTCGCTGATTTGATGCCAGCGGGGCTTGTTGGGGGCGATGGCTTCATTCCAGTAGTCCAGCTGTTGCTCCTGATAGGCCACGAACAACAAGCGCGCCAGGCGATTGAGCAGGCAGCCGATGGCATCGATCTTCACCGGCAGCTTGATGCCTGGCTCCACACCCGGTTGCCGGGTCAGGAAGTGTTCCCCGTCGATGTAGGTGGCTGTCGCGCCAGACAAGGTGAGCCGTACCAGCGCGTCAGTCAGGGATTCGAACC
Source organism: Pseudomonas sp. G5(2012) (assembly GCF_000408945.1). Lineage (NCBI taxonomy): Bacteria > Pseudomonadati > Pseudomonadota > Gammaproteobacteria > Pseudomonadales > Pseudomonadaceae > Pseudomonas > Pseudomonas sp. G5(2012). Next base: position 2,732 of record NZ_APIO01000169.1, on the reverse strand, counting down.
GGCTGTTGGCGGGCAAGACCTGGTTGTCGCTGATGGTCCAGGCGGGTGTAACCACCACGGTCAGGTTCGGATCGATGTGCAGTTGCGGATACTCGGTGTCGAGGGCGGTGCGGATCGAGGTCGAAGCGACTTCCCTGAGCGAAGGGCCGGTCACCAATTGAGTGAGTATGTCGTCGGGATTGTTGGAGGGTATGGCGGGCATGGCCGTTTCCTGTGTCCGGTGAAGCGCTTGGGACAGCGCGGGTTCGGGCACGGTAGAGGGCCGGTGGAAACAGGAGGTGGTAGATAGTTATCGCAGTAGGAGCGAGCATGCTCGCTCCTACAGGGGATTTCGTTTTATTCAGTTCCCTGCGCCGCGTTTCAAGTCCCCGACTTGATCTTGGTCCACGCCCGGGTCCGCGCACGTTCGGCATCGCGTGGCAGCGGTTGCAGGGTGTAGAGCGTGCCCATGGCCGCTTCAGTCGGGTACAGGTTCGGGTTGTTGCGAATCGCCGGGTCGACCAATTCCGTGGCGTCCTTGTTCGGGTTCGGATAGCCCACGAAGTCACTGACCGGCGCGATCACCTGGGGTTGCAGCAGGTAGTTGATGAAGGTGTAGGCGTCTTGCGGGTTCTTCGCGCCCTTGGGAATCGCGAGCATGTCGAACCAGATCGGCGCGCCTTCCTTGGGCAGGCGCATGTCTACGACCACACCGTTCTTGGCTTCCTTGGCGCGGTTGGCGGCCTGGGAGAAACTGCCGGAGTAACCGACGGCGACACAGATGTCACCGTTGGCGATGTCGGCCATGTACTTGGACGAGTGGAAGTAGGTGATGTGCGGACGGATCTTCATCAGCAGCGCTTCAGCCTTGTCGTAGTCCGCAGGCTTTTTGCTGTTGGGGTCCAGGCCAAGGTGTTGCAGGGCCAGGGGCAGGATCTCCGAAGGCGAGTCGAGCAGGGCGACGCCGCACTGCTTGAGCTTGCTGATGTTCTCTTCCTTGAAGATCAGGTCCCAGCTGTCCACCGGCGCATCGGCGCCCAACGCGGCCTTGACCTTGTCCGGGTTGAAGCCGATCAGGATGGTGCCGTACATGTACGGCACGGCGAATTTATTGCCCGGGTCGTTGGCTTCGATCAGCTTCATCAGCTTGGGATCGAGGTGGTTCCAGTTCGGTAGTTTGCTGCGGTCCAGAGGCTGGAACACACCGGCTTCGATCTGCTTGGCCAGGAACACGTTGGACGGCACCACCACGTCGTAGCCGGAGTTGCCGGTCAACAGCTTGGCTTCCAGCGCTTCATTGGTGTCGAAGATGTCGTAGACCAGTTTGGTCTCTGGGTTCTGGGCCTTGAAATCTTCCAGGGCCTTGGGGGTGATGTAGTCGAACCAGTTGTAGACGCGCAACGTTCGTTCTTCTGCATGTGCGCCGCCACTGAGCACCGTGGCGCACAGGGCAGGAACAATCAGGCGCTTTAGATTTTTCATTGTCATGCGATTCCCCGTTAAGCGTTTTCAAAGCCTTCAAGCACGTTGACGGCGTTGATGCCGATTTCTTCCACCGCGTAACCGCCTTCCATCACGAACAGCGTCGGCACACCGAGCCTGGCGATGCGTTGACCCATGGCCAGGTAATCGGGGCTGTCGAGCTTGAACTGGGAGATCGGGTCGTCCTTGAACGTATCCACGCCCAGGGAGACGACGACGATGTCGGCGCCATAGGTCTCGATCTCGTTGCAGGCTTGCTCCAGCGCAGCGCTCCAGGTATCCCAGCCGCTGCCGGCGGGCAAAGGATAGTTGAAGTTGAAGCCTTCACCGGCGCCTTCGCCGCGCTCGTCCTCGTAACCGAGGAAGAACGGGAACTCGGCTTCCGGGTGGCCGTGGATCGAGGTGAACAGCACGTCGCTACGCTCGTAGAAAATCGACTGGGTGCCATTGCCGTGGTGGTAGTCGACGTCGAGAATCGCGACTTTTTTGTGGCCCTGATCGAGAAAGGCCTGGGCGGCGATGGCCGCGTTGTTGAGGTAGCAATAACCGCCCATCAAGTCGCTGGCGGCGTGGTGTCCCGGTGGGCGGCACAGGGCGAAGGCACTGCGGGCGCCGCGCTGGATCTCTGCTTGCGCGGTGAGTGCGACCTGCGCCGCGCTGTAAGCTGCTTGCCAGGTGCCGGCGGTGATCGGCGCGCCGCCGTCGAAGCTGTAGTAGCCCAGTTCGCCGTGCAGGCTTGCGGGCTTGACGCGACGCAAGGTGCGGGCCGGCCAAGTGTAGGGCAGCAAGTCACCGTCGGTGTTGAATTCGGTCCAGCGCGCCCAGGCACCTTTGAAAAAGTCGAGGTAGTCGCGGCTGTGGATACGCTCGATTGGCCCCAGGCCAAAATCCTTCGGTGCTTCTACGGGACCCAGGTTCTGCTTTTGCACACGTGACAGCACATGATCGGCACGCGAAGGCATTTCAAAGCAGGGCTTGAGTTGCCCGTCGATGAGTTCGCAACGGCCGTGGTGCAGGTGGTGATCATCCGAGTAGATCGTCAGCATTTTATTGTTCTCCGCAGGCGGTTTCGGTTGCACACAGTCTTGCGGCGCGGACGATTTCGGAGAACGGCAGGAAAGGCCAAAAGGGGATTAATGTGGCCAAAATAATTGACCGAAATTCGCCCCTTCCTGGATAAAAATCAAAAGCCAAAGCAAAAGTAAAAACGAGGTGGCTTGTCCGGGATGTGATCGTTCCCATGCGCAGCAAAGGAATGCCGCCAGGGACGC